>JAIRQI010000014.1 GCA_031256575.1 Coriobacteriales bacterium | reverse complement strand
TCAGCTGGTCAGCCCGATAGGTAGGCTGGCCAAGCTGAGCAACGAGCACTTGCAGCTCGCTTATCCCGTAGCGCTTGATACCTACCGAATCGGGAATCTGATGGCTATCCGGTTGAGATGATTTACTAAAACTACCTGCTCTGCTGGCACCTGCCGAGCAGCTTGAACTGCAACAACTACAAATACTGCTGCTAATAGTAGCCTCTCCGATATCATTGAGGCTGTCGTTATCAGCATCACTGGAGTTACTGTCAAATTCAACACGGCTGGATGATGATGTTGTCTCTAGACCATCCTGGCGACCAAAGCGGTCATCAATTGTCACGTTTGCCCCTAACAAGTTACGCTAACCTTACGTAAAGCATCATCGATGCTACATTCAAAACAATGTCATTCTCATTGTAATGGGTCTATTCTACAATCGAGCCTACGAGATTTTATCCGCAAACGTTTTTTGTAGGTCAGTAACAGGCTGATAAATGCTAAGGTGAGGCAGGCTCCACGCAAATTTTCGCGGCTTTTGGAGGACAACGGGTATGGGCGCAGTAGTTAGCACAATCAATACACCTCTACGAAACATTGCTCTTCTAGCAGGAGGAACCTCCGGTGAGAGGGAAGTCTCGCTCAGCAGCGGGCAAAACGCTGCTGAAGCCTTGCGCAGTGTCGGACATCAGGTGAGCGAGCTGGACAGCGCTGACCTCGGCTTTGTCGAAGAACTGCAGCTCCTGAAACCAGACGTCGTCTTTTTGGCCTTGCATGGAAGAGATGGCGAAGACGGGCACATCCAGGGGTTGTTGGAATTTATACGCCTGCCTTACACCGGCAGTGGAGTTCTCGCCAGCGCTCTAGCTATGGATAAACGCCGCAGCAAGGTCTTCTATCAGCAAGCGGGTATACAGACGCCAGAAAGTGTGGTCATCAACCAAAGCATGGTTGGGCTGCAGACCGCCCAGGAATTCATCAGCCGCCATGGTCTGCCTTGCGTAGTCAAGCCAGCCAATGAGGGGTCGTCCCTCGGAATCTCCATCGTGCGCGATAAAACAGAACTGCCGGAGGCTCTGGATAAGGGCTTCGCTGTCAGCCAGACGCTGATGGTCGAGCGCTACATCGCTGGAACCGAAATCACCGTGCCGGTTATCGGTAACGACGAGCTGGAGGCGCTGCCAGTCATCGAGATTATCCCGATTGTCTCCGATTTCTATGACTACGAGGCCAAGTACGCTGACGGCGGCTCTGACCACAGAATACCTGCTCGACTGCCAGAAAACATGTTGGCTCATGCCCAAAACCAAGCCATTGCTGCCCATCGAGCACTGGGTTGTGCCGGAATGTCCCGCAGCGATTTCATCGTTGATGCTCTTGGTACCGCTTGGATTATCGAGACCAATACCATTCCGGGTATGACCAGGACCTCGTTGTTGCCTGAATCCGCCAAGCATGCCGGCATTCCGGCTGGCGAGCTCTACACCCGAATCATCGAGTGGGGTATCGCTGCTCATCAACGGGCCTAGACTGCGGAGAAAACATGTACGAGCTGATTATCGTAGGAGCTGGCCCAGCCGGTTTGTCAGCAGCCCTGACTGCTCGAGCGCGTGGTCGGCAGGTGCTGATGGTCTCCAATCAAGCCAGCCTCTCTGCCTTAGCTCGGGCCAAGCAGATAGACAACTATCCAGGTTTGCCAGAAGTCAGCGGAAAAGCGCTCTTGGATATCATGACTGAACAGGCCTTGCAAGCTGGTGCCGAGTTAATCAACGAGCGTGTAATCTCAATTCTGCCGATGGAAGAACAGATATCCCTGACTACCGGTGCTGATGTCTTTCAGAGTCGAGCAGTAATCCTTGCTATCGGCAGCTGGACAGCCAAACCACTAGAAGGGGAGCAGACCTTCCTAGGTCGGGGAGTCAGCTACTGCGCGACCTGTGACGGTATGTTCTTCCGCGGCCAACGGGTCGTAGTTATTGGCATGAGTGACGAGGCGGTCAGTGAAGCTAACTTCTTGTCTGACATCGGTTGCGATGTGATTTTCGTCGCTCCGAAAGCTCCCGAGGGGCTGGTGGATTTGGTTGAGCTGCACATCGGCCAGCCAGTTGCCATTCAAGGAGACGCTCTGGGTGTAACTGCTGCAATATACCGAGCGTCTGCTGGGGTGTCGAGTTCCGAATCGGCTACTACGTCAGCCTCCAGCGCGGGCGCTACCACCACGGTCACTGGCTCCCCGAGCGCTGCCATCTCCCCGAGTCCCACCACTTCGACTCCCGCCTCCCCAGCCACCCTGACAAAGATTGACTGCCAAGGGGTATTCATCCTCAGACCAGCTATTGCCCCGGACTCCCTAATCCAAGGCTTGCGCCTAGAGGATGGCTGCATCTACGTCGATAGCAGCATGGCGACATCGATTCGCGGAGTCTTTGCCGCTGGGGATTGCGTAGGCAAGCCTCTGCAAATCGCCAAGGCAGTCGGAGAAGGACAACTTGCGGCCTTCTCCGCAGATAAATACCTTGCTGCATTGAAGCCTTGACTCTGCATGAATGGCTAAAGCAACGTTGCTTGTAACCGTTGACGCGTCCGGCAATTGTTAACGCATCAACACAAATCTGACGCTTCACTGCTTCGCAGAAGTCCGCGTCAGAAATGTGCCGATGCGTTAACAATTGCCGGACGCATCAACACACGCCTGACGCTCCACTGCTACGCAGAAGTCCGCGTCAGAAATGTGCCGGTGCGCCAAAAATTGCAGAGCGCATCAACACAAATCTGACGCTCTACGGCTACTTTAACCAACACCTGAAGGCTTCTCTGTTATGATGCAGAGTAGACTTCCAAATTGACAATCGAGGGGAGTAAAAAATGGGAACTGGTAATGAGCAAGACCTGCAAGCTATTGGCCCGGTGATTAAGCGCGCCTTGATTTCGGTCACTGACAAGACCGGAGTCGTGGAATTTGCCCGCAGTCTGGCCACTGAATTCGGTGTCGAAATCATCTCAACCGGCGGAACCGCCAAGGCC
>JAIRQI010000060.1 GCA_031256575.1 Coriobacteriales bacterium | reverse complement strand
CTGCTGACTAAATCGTAGCTGGCGGCTGTCCCGTTCACGTAATAGCGGTCGTTTGACCCCAAGCCGTAGTTAGCCGGGCTGCCATTCATGTTGTAGACGGTGTTCAGGTTGTTGTACTTGAAGGAGTTCTGTATGAAGTCATCCGCATTCCGAGCGGTCAAAACCACCGTAGGCTGGTAGTTACCGCCTTGCACAGTATCGGTGACTAGAAAGCTGAGTGGGATAGTCAGGCTCTGCCCACGACCCAGGTTGGTGCCGACAACTTGAAACGAATAGTAGTTCCAATCGCTGTCAGAAGATACCAGCTGCGGCTGAACGACCAGGTTTTCTCCAGTGCTGGATTGTCCGCTGAGACCGGAGCCTGACACCAGGTTCAGACCCTTAGGCACCGAGATTATGATGCGCGGTTCAATCCAGAGGGCGTCGATGGCGCAATCTGAGCCACAGTTGGCCTCGATTGTGCAATCCAGAGTTTGGCCGATTTGGCAGGCATCGTTGGAGCTGGTCAAGATGCGGGCGGTGACAAAAGGTGCGTCGCTATAGTAGACAGTGGCGATGCCCTTCTCGAAGTTGGACGGTATGCCACCGCTCGGCAGATAGCCGCCCGGCTTGTTGGGATTGTCGTCGTAATGCATGACAAAACCCAGCTGGGCCATGCTGAACTCGGGCACGGCTGTACCGTCTGGCCAAAGCCCGTTGTCCCAGGCCAGGGCAGTATTGGGAGAAGTAATCTGGCCAGAGGCCAAGACTCCATTCGAGCCAGTCAGCACGCCTCTGGCGTTGCCGACAGCACCGAACGGAGTGATGATTATCTGGTCGATGTACTCATAGGCGTTGAGTGTGGGTAAGGTCAGTTGAACATCTTCGTACCAGGTTGCGCTGGATGGTTGATAGACCCCCAGGGGGTCGATTTGTGTGCGGCTGCCTCCCCGGGTATCGATGATTTGGTAGTCCACCTGGTAGTAGCACCAGTTGGTTGTCAGCGACTCCCTTAAGAACTGCAGGTGCATCTCGTTGATGTTGACCTTCTCTGACCCGCTGCCACGTTGATAGACCACCCCGGAGACACCTGTGATGACATCCCAGCCGAGGTTTAAAATCGCCCCGGTGGTGCTGCTGTAAGTGAGCCCGCGGGTGCCGAAATTAAAGGAGCCGCTAACCGAACCATTGGCTAGATTACAGTAGCTGATAGAGGCCGAAGAGCTCATGCTCAAACCCCACTGGGGGTTAGATGAGTCGGGTGAGATTTTTGTGAAGGTTATCGGTACAGCCTGCATCGCCCCTTCAGCCGGGCCGTTCGCAAAGCGGAACCCGGAGATTCCAGCCCGCACTTGAAAGGTCTCATCCACAGCAATACTGGCGGCTGGCGTGAATACAACGCTTAGGATGGGAGTGCTAGTGGTCGCCTGATAGCGGTCGAATTCCGAGCTGGACCCGGCGCTATCTAAGCTGAATTGGCTGGAGCTGGGCGTTCCCAAGGTCGACCCAGCGGGAATCTCAATCCAGGTGTTTATGGGATAGTTGGGGTCGCTGGGCCTGTCAGGTTCTAGCTGGTAGGGGCTATAGTGCAGGCTGGGAGCCAAAGCTCCACCCAGGTAATAAAGGTTCAGGTTGGGGTCGGTGCTGCCATACATTGAAAAGCTCAACGTGGCTGGCCAGCCGCCGCTGATGGTTTGCGTATTGGCTGTTCCGGACGGCAGCCCATCGACATAGGCTTGCGGTGCGACCGTCCAGAGCACGGTGTTTTCAGGAATCAGCCGTTCCCACTCGGCATTCAGCGTCAGGTTCAAGACAATCGTCGCATAGCCCGAGCTGAACCCGGAATCACTCTTGTCCTTCAGATTGATGACCAGATACCCAGGCTTGCTGCTGAGGTCATAATCTCTGACGATTGTCTGGTCGGAGCTGATGAGGTTGATTGCGGAGAAGAACGGAGGTGTCGGATTGCTGCTTTGGCCAACACCATTGCTGCCGTTGGTGCCATATGTGAAGTAGGGATGGCTGCTTACGGTTGGCGTATAGTTCAAGGGCAGCTCGATACTGCCGCCGCTGAGATAGTCTTCGCTGATGGTCACGCCAAGGCGGATTTGCGAGGTGCTGGCCGAGATGACGGTGACGCTTTGAATCTGGTCGTCAGCAAGCGGGGTGATTCCGCTGCTGGTTGGGGTGGTGGTGCCGGGGGTGCCGGGGGTGCCGGAAGCTGCGGCGCTGCCAGCAGCTGCGGCGGTGCCGGATGCAGCGGCGCTGCCAGCGGCGCCGGCGGCAGCAGCAACGCTGCCAGAAGCATCGTCCTTACCCTCGGGGCTCGAAGCCGATGCAGCCTCGCTATCACCAGTCGGGGTCTCAGAGGTGTTACCACTTGCTAGACCTGAGCCAGCGGCTGGCAGTTGAGCGCCTTCGCCATCAGGTGCCTGACCAGCCTCATCACCAGGCAGCGCAGCAGTGTTGTCATCACCCGCTGCTGCCTCCGAGCTCCCATCCTCCTGGGAGTTGCCCTGGCCTTGAGCACCAGACTCATCAACAGCCGGCTCCGAGTTGTTAGCAGCATCTGCGGTTTTATCCACATTTGAATCTGTTGCGGCTGACACGGTGAAGCGCAGAGGCTCTCCTGCCGCTTGGCTAGCTGAGTCTTTCAGTTGTAGGGTGTAACTGCCTGGATTAGCCTTGACCAGCAGAGTCAGGCGATTGCTGATGACAAGCGAGCCGTCCTCGGCCAGGTTGGCAGCATTTTCAGCCAATGTCAGGCCAGCGGGTAGTTTTAGGAAGAGGGTCTGGTCGCCCGGGTCGACTGTCAGCGGAAAGGTCTCACCAGCGCGCAGCTCGGATTCGGTCTGTAGCTTCGCTTCAGCATAGACCACCGACAACGCCGGGTGAAAGCCAGCCAAAGGAGCAGCCAGCAATAAAAAGACGACGATTATAGAAATCAGGGTTTGTTTGATGTTGTGATGGGAATATGGCTTCTGACCAGCGATTTGGCGGTCTTCACCTGTTTTACGGTAGGTTTTCACTAACACGACTACCCTCTCGCTCGTAGTGTTCCATGGGGTCTGCCCTCTCTTACAGACCCCATGATAACCGAAAATATGGCTAAAGGGTGACCCTATATATAACCGATTTGGAATTTCCCCTTTACCCCGAAGTACCTCTCACATCCAAATCGTCAGGTGTGTCTCACTTTTCGCTAAGCCTACCTCTCTACTCAATCAAGAAGCTGGCGCTTAGTGTGTAGATGTCGCCTTGGACATCCTGCATCCGGTAATGCACCAGGTACTCACCGGATTTGCCATCTGACTGCAGCTGAGTCAAGGCTGAACTGACAACGCCGCCGTCACCGTTGTAGAGAATGGCTTCGCTGTCTGAGGTGGTAATCCACCAGTTCAAAGCCACCATATCACCGTCTGTGGTACTGGCTGCAGCAACTGCCCGATTGGGGTTGATGCGGGTGTCTTCAGGGTTTCCTCCGCTGAATTGCACACGACCGCCGAACTCTAAAGCCGGCTCCGGCAAGACCAAAGCATCGGGCGGTTGAGGTGCGACAACGCTGATTAAGACCCAAGCGCCAAAAGCTATTGTGACTGTGGCGAACACCGCCATGGCAACCCGACGCAGCATTGCCCAGGATATCTTGGTGGCTACAGCAGTAACGCCAATCACTGATACTACTTCACCGATTCGCGCCAGCAAATCTCGATAGAGCGGCGCTTGTTCAACAAGTAGCTGATTGGAATCCTCACTGAGAGTCAGAGCTAGCAGTACCCCGGCGGGTAGAGAGGCCAGGCGACTAACGGTGGCCTTGGGGAGAGCAACCGGTTGGGAGAGTTCGCTTTTGACTTTCTCACGCGCTAACTTGAGATAGCGTGAGACACCTTGATGTGTTACACCCATCATTCCAGCAACTTCGGTAACACTGAATCCTTCATAGTAATGTAGGACAACGGCCTCTCTTTGCCGCACCGGGAGCTTATCGATAACCTGGATCATCGCTTTGCGGTCTTCTTCCTTGATGGTAAATTCCATGGGGAGAAAATCTTCTTGTTCCTCCTCAAACTCATCAAGGTAGTCGCTGATATCCAGTACATCCACCTGCATGGCTGACTTGCTGCCAATACGGCGGGTCTCATTGATGATGATGCTGTTCAACCAGCCATTAAAAGCTTTTGGATCGTTCAGGTCGGAAATCTTGTTGCAGACCCTGAGTAGAATCTCCTGGGCTGCGTCCTCGGCGTCCAGGGGATTATCGAGGGCTCTCAGCGAGCGGTATAACACTCCGCGGGCGATTTCGGTACAGAGGCTGATTA
>JAIRQI010000008.1 GCA_031256575.1 Coriobacteriales bacterium | reverse complement strand
TCGGGTTGGGTGGCTGTGTCGTATCGTGCGGTTTCAACTATGTCAGCATCAGCTGCAGCGTGAGCAGCCGCGGTTTTCTCCCCATTTGTATTGTTCGCTTCTACAGTGCCGGCTAGACGTCGGACCAGCCATTCCCGACCATCCTTGACAGTCAGGGGCAGCGGCCGAAAGTCTGGCTCCACCAGGTGGGCCAGTTGGGTTGCAGAAGGCAGGGCGGGCAGGTAGTGGGGGTAGTCGCTGATGCATTTGTCGATAAAGGCCTGAAAGCTGCCGGAGAAGCCGACGCTGCGTTCGGAGATGAAGACCACCTGGTCGCAGAGCGGCGCCACCTCTTCCAGGTCGTGGGTGATGATGACCACCGTCACGCCGAGCTCCTGGTTGACGCGGTAGAGAGCGTTGATGAACTCTTTGGTGGCCAGGGGGTCCAGCTGGGAGGTGGGCTCGTCTAAGAGCAGCAGGCGCGGTTGCATAACCATGATGGCTGCCAGGTTCAGCAGCTGTTTTTGTCCGCCCGAAAGCTCGCTGGTGCGCCTTTCAAACCAGTCCGTGATACCAAAGAAACTGGCGGTCTCGGCGATGCGGCGGTGCATTGCGTCTGCCTTGGTGCCTAAGTTTTCCAGGCCAAATGCCAGCTCGTGCCAGACGGTATCGGTGACAATCTGAGCGGCTGGGTCTTGCAGTACATAACCAACCTGAATGGAGCTGATGCCGATGCGGGATTGGTCGTAGTCAACGGGCTGGTCGAAGATACGTACCGTCCCCTGGCGCAGGCCAAGTGGGGCCAGTTCAGGTTTCAGGGAGGTCAAGAGCGTGCTCTTGCCGCTACCGGTCATGCCGGCTAAAACCACGAAACTGCTTTCTTCGATGCGCAGGTTGACCGAGCTCAACGCTTGATAGGGCTGGGCTGACCCGGTTCCCGGGTAGGTGAATGAGTAATCTAGAATTTCGACAGACGCCATTTCAGCCGAATCCCTCCCTCGTAGATGATGGGGAAGATTGCGAAGATAATGAAGGGTAGATAAAGCCAGGGAGCAGCAAACCCGCTGATTAGTGGATAAAAAAGAAAATCAGCCAGAGCTCTGATGAGGCTGACGATTGCCAGAACCAGCAGAGCAGCCATGATGGTCAGTAGCACCGCGTCGCGGAGTGTCCAGAACAGCGGTAGGTAGGAGCTGCGACGAGTCGAGCCGTAAGCGCGGGCCCGCATTGAGGCTGCGGTGGAAAGCCCGGTTTCCATGCTCCAACCCATCAGAATCGAGGACAGGCGGACCGGCCAACGCAAGCGCTCTTTCAGCGGCGGCTTCTTGCTGAAGCGGCTTTTTGTGGTGGGGGCCAGCCAGTCTGGTCCGCTGGCAGGCTCGACAGGTTGGCCGTCGAGGCCGACTGCGGTTGCTGCGGGGGTGGGTATCGCGGCTTCCTCTGCAGGTAACTCGCTGGCTGTGAGAGGGTCTGCGGTCTTATCCACATAGGCAAAAGCTTTGTGGGCATCGTCGATTTGTCGAGCTTTGGCCATGACCTGGGGTATGAAGTTGAAAATCATCGAGACCATCATCGCCGTGGTCGGCACGATGTGGCTGAAGAGGGCCAAGAAGCGGTCAGAGCCGACCACCTCTTGGTAGCAGCTGAACCACATCAGCACCGCAGCCAGCATGCAGCCCAGCGAGATGCCGTAGACCGTGGCTTCCAGGGTGATGGGGTTTTGGAAGAGGTAGAAGAGCACGGTCATGCCCTGGTGGACGAAGAACGCGTTGAAGACGGTTACCACCAGCAAAATCATCACGGCCAGTCCGAGTAGGCGCAAAGTTGGTCGCAGCCCCTTCAAAACCAGCAGGTAGAGCAGGGCTGCGACCAAGGAGAGCGCGGCAAATACCGGTTCGGACGCGCACATGGTCAGCGAGATGACCGCGACAAAGAAGCTGAAAGCGACGAAGGGATGCGTGTCTTTCATCGAGATTTTGCCAGAAGTTTACATATCCCAGGAAGTCACATATGTCCAGGCAATCTCGTCTCCGTCTGCGACTGGAATCTCTCCGGGACCGACTAAGGCCCACTCACCATTGATGGTGAAGGTCCAGCCGGAGAACTCCGAGACCGCTCCGGCGGCTAGACCGTCCAGGGAATCGACGAAGTCCCCATTCATGGCGACTGTCATTTTGGTTGCTCGGGTGGCACTGAGAGCAGTGGCTTTGTCATCGATGCCGATTTTAAACTGGAAGGTGTTTCCGCCATACTTGGTAGCCATGGCTTGGGCAGTCGGATCGCCCTCATCGACGGCAGCTGTGATATCGACAGTGATAGTCACTGAACCAGCTGGGCCGACCTCTGAGCTGTCGTTACCGGCACTGCAGCCAAACAGTGCCAGTGTGGTCAGCAAGCTGATACTGAGCAGCATACTGACTAGTACCTTGGTGAATGATTTGCCTTTCATTGCTTCCTCCTAGTCTTTCCTAAAACCAATCGAATACTTAGCACAATAAACGAAAACCCACGACGATACATTCGCCGCGGGCCGTTTTTCCGCGTTGTAGCTTGTTTGCTACAGGTTGCGATACAGGTCGCATTGGCAATAGCTCGTTGCCTCAAGTAACCTCATCCCGGTTGGTCATCTGACTTTGCGCTCTCGCGCTCACAGTGGCGGCACCGCGCAGGAATTTCGCCTGCTTTCCCAAATCCGGGATGCTTGACATATTAGCAATCTGGTTTAACAGATGCAATACGGTGCGAAAAGCTTATATCGAATGGCTAGGTCGGACTGGTAGGCTTGGTAGGCTTGATTGGCTTGATAGAGCACTACGGATTTATGTGGAGAAGACCGCGTCAATCTAGGTCCACCGTAGTATAGGTGAGTCCGCGCTCCCTCATCATCTCGATAATCTGTGTTGGAGTGCAGAGGGGGATGCCCGCAGGTTTCAGGCGACTATCCCGCGTCACTAGGTAATCTGCCGCTACTTTTTTGGCACAGACAGTTATCAGAGCATCCTCGAAGTCAGGCCAAGCCAGCTCGCAGGCTGCTTTGATGTCATCGCGCTCTAGTGAACAAATATCGAAGACCGATAGACTCTCAATAAAAGAGCCTTGGATAATCTGTGAATCTACTGATTTCTTCATCGAGTAGAAAATATCCGTATAGGATTTCCCAGAAGCGTATAGTTTGGCATCACCGAAGACCTGCATGATGGTCAAGGTTTTCGCTTCTTCATAAAACAGTGAGCGCTGTGCGATATAGTCCATTAGCACATTAGTATCCAAGAAGAGCTTCAGCACGCGCATTCCGAGCCTCCTCAATTAGTTCAACGGACGTTTTACCTGCATCTTCACCTAAATCGATTGGCCCTCGGCTCTCGATAGCCTTGATAGCCCGAATCATCTCTTTCATCTTTGGTGTCATAGTCTCTGGGTCCAGGACTCGCTCACGACCTTCGAACAATATCTGTTCTTCTGTGCGAAACTCCGGCAGATGTTGGGTGTTAGCTACAAACTCATATAACGAATTAATGGCCTGGCTTGCCGAGATACCTAGTAATGCGAACGCTTTGTTGGCCCGGTTTTTTGTCTCAACCGGCACCCGTGCTGTCACCATTGAATCCATAATACTCTCGCCTTCAATCGTATTACTGTATTACAGATTGTATCACTAGCAGTTTCTTTCTACAAATACAGCCTCCGCTCGGGGTGGTGATTGTTTGCCTACCTGCAGCAGTTTGGCAAATGCTTTACACTTGAAGATAAAGCGAACCGCAAAACTCACAATAGGAGAAGATATGGGCGAAACCATCAGAGTCGCAATTGTTGGGTATGGTAATCTAGGTCGTGGAGTTGAAGCAGCAATCCCTCAAAACCCTGATATATCATTGGTTGGAGTCTTCACCAGGCGAGATCCTGCCAGTGTAACCACTCTGCATGAAGCGACGAGGGTTTATCCCCAAGAAGCCCTGTTTGAGATGAAAGACCAGATTGATGTGCTGGTCGTTTGTGCTGGTTCAGCCACTGATTTGCCTCAGATGACTCCCCTGTTGGCGAAAGACTTCACATTGGTAGATAGCTTTGATAACCATGCCCATATTCCTGAGCATTTCGCTGCGGTTGATGCAGCGGCGCAAGCAGCTGGTACGACCGCAGTGATTTCAGTCGGGTGGGATCCAGGTTTGTTCTCATTGAACCGGGCTTTGGCTCATGCTGTGTTACCGGCTGGCACAGACTACACCTTCTGGGGTCCGGGAGTCAGCCAGGGCCATTCCGATGCGGTACGGCGAATCGCCGGGGTCATAGACGCCCGACAGTATACGTTGCCTGTTGAGGCTGCTTTCGCAGCGGTGCGTAGTGGCCAGACTCCCACACTGGCAGCGCGTCAGAAGCATTCACGGCTAGTTTACGTGGTGGCTGCTGAAGGTCTTGATGAGGTTGAGCAGCAGCGAATCGAAGAGCAGATTGTGACCATGCCAGATTACTTTGCTGATTACGACACAATTGTGCGGTTCATCAGCGCGGAGCAGATGGCTGCTGAGCATGCTGGCCTTCCGCATGGAGGCAATGTCTTTCGTATCGGGAGAACCGGGTTGGCTGAGGGTGTTGGTTTGGCTGAGGGTGCTGCCTTAGCTGAGGGCGTTGGCTTGGCTGAGGGTTCCGCGTTAACTGAGGGTGCTGCCTTGGCTGAGGGTTCCGCGTTAACTGAGGATGCTGCCTTGGCTAAGGGTTCCACGCTAGCTGAGGGCTCCACCCAAGTCATCGAATACAACCTGCAACTGCAATCCAATCCTGAATTCACTGCTAGTGTACTAGTAGCATATTGTCGAGCAGCCTATCGCATGCAACAAGCAGGCCAAAGTGGATGCAAGACAATCTTCGATATCCCTATCTCTTATCTGCTACCAATCAGTGCTGAACAGATGCGCGCTACTCTGCTGTGAAGCAGAGTAGCGGCGAGGCTGTGGAGCTGTGGCTGTAAGGTAACTCGTGCTGCTGCGGCTCGTGGTGAAGTGACTCGCGGTGGTTTTCTCCACATTCGTCACTAATTGCATGGGAAAACTGATATTCTGCGCAGGATCTGGCTTCGTGTTGTAAGCCTACCTCTAAACAGATAGGAATACCACAATATCTAGTATCTCAATGCAGCGACATCTCTGTTTCTGAGCTTTACGAGGCCTCCAACCAAGGAAATTACTTTGAAATCTACAACACGAAGCCCAATCTCGCGCAAGATTCGGAGAAAACCTTGAGGAAGCTTCAATTTCTCGGCGTTGCCTTGTGGTTGACTAGATTCTGTATGTCTGCCAACAACCATTCGCTGGAACAATCTCTTACATCTTGTCAAGTCGCCTTGCTGTCGTTTTAGTTGAACAGACAACTCACTACTGTCAAGTTTTCTGTTCAACTCTCCTGCCACCAGGATATTGTCACTTTTCTAGATAACCACATTCACCAGGCGGCCAGCTACTATGATGACCTGCTTGATTTCTTGGTTTGCCAGCTGCTTGGTTAGAGCTTCAAGAGCGAGCCCCCTAATCTCATCCTCATCAGCATCGATGGCGACAGTCAGTTTAGCTTTGACTTTGCCATTTATCTGTATGGCATACTCGATTTCTTCTGGTCGGGCCAGTTCTTCGTCATAACTGGGCCAAGCCTGCTCGTGCACCGAGCCGGAGTTTCCAAGAACTGTTTGCCAGAGTTCCTCGGCTAGATGCGGTGCCATGGGTGCCAGTAGCAAGGTGATGGTCTGAGCCAGCTCACGACAGGCTGCAGCAGTCTGGGTGTCAGCCAGGCGTTCTGCCGCCGACCAGGCTTGCAGGTAGGCCGATGCAGCATTGTTCAGCTCCATCAACGCGGCAATTGCGGTGTTGAAGTTATAGCGGTTGAAGTCCCGCTCGACCTTGCCTGTCACCCGGTGGCGCTCCCGCCAAAGGGTCGCTGCCAGCTCGGCTTTACGGGTTGCACTCGACTCGCTACGGGAGGGGTCGCTTTGCTCGTTTAGAGACTCGCTTTGCCCGTTGCGAGACTCACTTGGCATGCTGCTGGGGTTGAACAAGGTCTCCTCCCCAGCTTGACCTACCAGGTCATGAACGATTTTCCAGAACCGTGAGCAGGTTCGATAGATGCCTTCCAGCCCCTCTTGCGACCA
>JAIRQI010000125.1 GCA_031256575.1 Coriobacteriales bacterium | reverse complement strand
CCCGAGTTTCTCCATCTCTTGAATCAGACGACCCTGGGAATAACGCGCCGGTGGTTCAGTCTGTTTGTGCTCCAGGTCGGCACCGAGAAAAGCGACTGTCTGACCTTCTGAGAGCTGAGGCAGTTGCTCGTCCTTTCTCAGACCATAGGGGTAGATTGCCCGAAAACCTGGTTTGACCAGCACATCACCGCGGGCGACGAACTGCTGCCCATTGACATCGATTGTGACTTTGGTTCCTTCGACGACCGCGGACTCGCTGAGTGTTGCCATGAAACGCCGGGCAATCAGGTTGTAGAGCTTCCATTCGTCAGCCCGCATACGGTCCGGGTTGCCGACTCCGGTCGGATAGATTGGCGGATGGTCAGTCGTCTCGGTCTTGCCGCGACTGGCGGTCAACTTACCTTGCCCAGCCAATTCTTGGGCAAAAGATGAGTATTGCGGTACCTGGGTCAAGGAACGCAGGGTCTCACGCAAATCCAACGAAGCTGGATAGACAGTATTGTCGACCCGTGGGTATGAGACCAGCCCGCTCATATAGAGAGATTCTGCCAGTCGCATTGTCCGAGATGGGGAGAAGCCCTCGGCGGCGGCGGCGGCTTGCAGCGATGTGGTATTAAAAGGTGTTGGCCGGGCCACCTGACGGCTACGCTTCTGGATATCGACTACCAGCCCTGTATCAGCCTCTGCTACCTGCTCTAGTGCATGTAAGGCATCAGCTTCGACTTTGAAGCGCTCAGTGCTGTGCACAGCCTCAAAGGGGCCATTATCTGAATCAAAACTAGCCTTTGGCACCCAGTAGTCTTCCGGTATGAAAGCATCGCGCTCCGCTTCCCGGGCGACAATCAAGGCCAGGGTGGGAGTCTGTACCCGTCCGGAGGGACGCACCTTGCCGAAGCCGGAGTGTTTAGCTAAAGTCAGGTAGCGGGTCAAAACCGCTCCCCAAATCAAGTCTATCCACTGGCGCGATTCACCGGCTTCAGCCAGACTGCTGTCTAACTCACCCAGTTTGCCAAAGGCCTGGGATATCTCAGTTTTGGTAAAGGCCGAATAGCGGGCTCGCGTGGCTGGCAGGCTGGCAGCGGCTTCGTATACCACAGCCAAAGCATCGGCTCCAATCAGCTCGCCTTCCCGATCGTAGTCGGTGGCGATAATCACGCTGTCAGCCTTGCTGGCCAGGTTTTTCAAAGAACGGATGATGCCCTTCTCCGCTGGAGTCTTTAGTAGCGGAGCATAGACCAGATAGGGCAAAGCCTCCAGTTTCCAGCCTTTCAGGTCAACTGCATCCTCACTGAAGGGCTTGCGTTTCTTGAATGGTGGCTTGGCCAGGTAGTCCGGCAGGGCTGCTTTGACCACAGTGCCATTCTCAACACTATGCCAGCCGCGACGTGCAGAAAAGCTCAGCTGCTCAGGAAAAGAGACTGAAAGAATATGGCCTTTCAGTCCGATGCTCACCCAATCCTCGTTGTCTTTGTTAAAGCGGTAGACAGAGGTCTCGTAGACCTTCTCGGTTTTTACCGGACCGACGGATAAAAGCTCAGCAATCTTTTTGGCAGCGTCGTTTTTCTCAGTGATGACTAGACGCACAGATGTTCCTTTCGGGTTTGACTACTCCCCCATCAATCCCTTATATAGTTATTGAATTTTGAGGATTGATACAACGTGCGATATCCTACACTGTCCACACAGAGCTTGGCAAGCCTTGCGCTGAATTATTGTCTGATAGACTGCTAGGAATCATATTGGGCTAAATAGTAAGACAACCGTAATTGCATGGGGTACGGTGAGTTTTGCAGGCTAGCGGAATCGCATTTTTTAGCAGGTTGATGGCTGATATCAAACCTGATGTCATCAACTACAGTCACTCTGAAAGCTTAAGCGTCGATTATATTGCTGAGCCAGGTCGCCCAGTCTGCAATACCTGCCTTGGTGCGGGTACTGACTTGAAAAAGCGCAGCAGTCGGGTTTAGGGCCTCAAGCGAGCTGGTGAATTGCTCGACTGAAAAATCGAAGAGTGGCAAAGCGTCCAGCTTATTTAACAGCACCACATCCGCAATGGCAAAGATACCAGGGTATTTCTGCGGCTTGTCGTCACCTTCCGGCACGGACAGGATTACCGCTTGGGCAGTCTGGCCCAGATCAAACTCCGTAGGGCAGACCAGGTTGCCGACATTCTCCACAATTATCAGATCCAGCTCAGCTAAGGGCAGCATCTCTAAAGCCCGCTCAATCATTGCAGCTTCAAGGTGACAGGCGCCACCAGTGTTGATTTGGACAGCGGTGATACCACTGGCCTTGATTTTTTGGGCATCGACATCAGAGGCTACATCACCCTCGATCACGGCAATCCGGTAGCGCTCGCGCAGGCACTCGATAGTGGCCAGGATGGTAGCGGTCTTGCCGGCCCCCGGTGAAGCCATGATGTCCAGCATAAAGACCTTGTTTTGGGCTAAGAGGGCCCGATTGGCAGCAGCTAGGCGGTCGTTCAGCTCAAGAATCGGCTTATTAATCTCAATCTGCATTCTCTACCTCGATAGAATCGATGAATAGCTCATGTCCTTGCAGCAACTCGCAGGCCAAGGCTTGGCAGGCGGGACAGGTCCGATGGTAGCGGTCATGCTCATACTCCAGGCCACAGACCAGACAGCGGGAACGTGGTTCGATGATTGTCATCTTAAGCGTCGACCCCTCGGCTATTGTGCCTTCGGTTAAGACTTGATGGGCAAACTGCAGGGCGTCGGGCATGACTTCGGTTAAACGTCCGATGGTCAAGGAAATATTGGTGATCTTTATGGCATTGGCTTCTTGGGCTCGATCTTCAGCGGTGGATAAGACCGAAGCCATCAGTGAGAACTCGTGCATCGGCTAATCGTCTTCGTCCTCATCCTCATCATATGAGTCTTCATCAAAACCTTCGCCGTCTACAGCGGCTCGGCGTTCTTTGGCCAGGCGGCGGGTCAAGACAATCCGCGAGACCAGCAAGGATCCCTCGTATAAGACCAGCATGGCTGCAAACATCAAAATCATGGTGATCGGATTGGCGTCCGGGGTGACAACGGCGCAGACCACCATCAAGACGATGTAGACGACCCGCCAGCTCTGACGCAGTTTCTTGTAGGGGATGATATTGAAGACAGTCAAGAAAAAGACCACCAGCGGCAGCTCGAAGGCCAGCCCGAAACCGACTTGAAAGAGCAGGATGGTGTTGATGTACTGCGGTGCCTCGGCGATTACCTG
>JAIRQI010000071.1 GCA_031256575.1 Coriobacteriales bacterium | reverse complement strand
TGGGAGAAGAACTCGCGGCGCTTCTCCTCACTGTAGAAGTCGCTTTCATCGCGGTTGTTATCAAGTTCCAGCCAACCACTGGTGCCATAAAAGGAGCCGGGGTGCTCGTCGAAGTACTTTCGGTAAACCTCTTTGGAACCCATGAACAAGGTGATGCAGTCGTGAGCCCGGGGGATGACGATGGGAATGTCAGCCGTCAGTCCACAGATACCATTGTTGCAGAGGCCATATCCGAGCAATATGGCAGTGTAGCGGGAGGTATCTATATCATCTAGCCGGGCTTGTAGGGCCAGCGGCATCTGGGTGCTACCGACCGAATGCAGGGCTTGGTCGATGAACAGCAGGTCGACCGGATTAGCGCTTTTGGCAGCGCAGTCGCAGAGCTCGTGGTACACCACCTCGCAGGCTACTACGATATAGCGGTGGCTGCGCAAGGGCATACCATACTGGGTCTTTTCAGCAGCGGGTTCTGCCATGATGCTCTCTTTTACCATTGCTCTTTTTGAATTATCGCCAGCCTGACTCCATTCGGGTCTTCGATAAAGGCCAGCCGTCCACCGGTGATTGGCACCGGCTCGCTTAGGATTGTTGCGCCTTTGTTTTTGTAGTTCAACACTGCCTCATCGATATCAGACACAGAGATACCCACAGAGTAAAAGCCAACAGGGTAATTGTCAGACTCAATCAACTCGACTAGTGCATCACCTTTCCCACGCATCAAAGTAATACGAGCCGCAGAACCCAGCACGTATTCACTAGCGATTTCAAAACCAAGAGTCTCGGAGTAAAACTGCACCGACTCCTCCAAGTTCTTGACGATAATTGTCGCTAATCTAAGGTAGGTATCCACCTTGTACCTCCTTTTTTAATTATTGCTTTTACTGTCTCGAGATTATGGGCCTAAAGAATCTCATTGTGAATCACCTTGCCGATATCGAGGTTATGGCTGAACAGGTAGCATATCTTAAGAAAGCTCCTTGCATGTAACTGACTCCATTTCGCTTAGCAGAAGATTTATTAACCAATGATATCGAGCTCATTGTACCAGACGGGCTGACCAGCACAATTAGCCAGTCAGGGCATTAGGAGCAGAACAGAAAGAGGTTGAATGTAAGTGCAACACTGCAGAGGTGAATGCAACAAATCGACTTAATCCTGCAATCCTAACAATTGCGTTGCAATCACTTCTGCAGTGTTGCACTTACATTTACATTTACATTCAACCTTCGTTCATTAACTGATATCTCATGGTACCTGCTAACCAAAAATAGGCAAGTTGGTGCATCATTTGCATCCAAATCGGCATTTTTCGTTTAGCATAGAATGCCTTGGTTTTCTCCACCTTCCCATATACCTGCGGATATGTAAAACTTCCAAAAATAGTAGTGTTGAAATGGGGAGAAAAACACCGATTTGGATGCAAACGATGCACCAACTATCCGTTTCCTGGCAGGCAAGACGTATGGCAAGTGCAATGGTGCCAAACGACCTTCCTCCTTACTTCCTACACATCCTCCCGAAGCATCCTATTTGTCATGCATTTCATCTCGTACTACTTGCTTGCTCAAGCCATCCAAAGGCGATTTTTCGAAGCTTCGTATCTAGTTCACCAAAAAGATGTAAAAAGCAACCAATCAGTATACTGCTCGTGAGAGCAACCACACCAAGACAGCCACGCTGAACCAACCTGCCAAGCCACCCTGCAAGGTCAACTCGCAAGGACAAGCTTGCCAGCAAGCAGCACGAAACAGCACGCAAGCAGCACGCGAGCAGCACGCAAGCAGCACGCAGCGCGAACCTGATAAAGAGTTTTCGTGTGCAGCTACTCTTACGGTTGCAATGATAATTACTTAGTGGGGAGAAAACCTTTGGCACTCCAACCGCTGGGTGTAACCATTTACATCGCGTTCAGCTAACGTTCAACCTGCTACCAGATTGGATAGAATGATTCGCGGAGTGCTTAAATAACCGCAGGATAAATGCTATACTATCGGGTTGTGCTTAAGTATCCAAGCTACTGGCTTGGGGCAAGGTTGGGGAGCAGTTCACAGTGCGTCTACTATCCGATACAGGATAGTAGAACTCAGTATGGTCTCCGGGCAAACTTCCGGGCAACGTCTGGGCAAGCCTCCGGGCAACGTCCGGGCAAACGTCTGGGCAAGCCTCCGAGCAACGTCTGGGCAAGCTTCCGGGCAAACGCCCGGGCAAGACGTCCGGGTGGAACCTCTGAGCAAAACGTCTGAGCAGAACCTCCGGGCAGAAGGCTCCTGACACTGCTAAGCGTAAAAGTTTGCAGGCTTGATACAGGCTTGATACAAGCTTGACTAATGTCCAACGAGTAAACCCGCGAGTATCAACGGGGAGAGGTAACAGATGGCGGATCGGCGATTTCAACCTAAGAAAAAACCTTCTGGCCGGCGGCCGAATATCACCTTACTGGTGCTGCTGGTCTTTCTGTTAGTCGGCTCAGTGCTGCTGTTCTGGCCACCAGACACCAGTATCCATCAAGGCTTGGATGTCCAGGGCGGCCTTTCAGTCGTCCTTCAGGCTTCCAAGACCGACGGCAGTGATGTGACCAGCGAAGACATGCAGTTGGCACAAACAATCATCGACCAGCGGGTGAATATGCTGGGAGCTTCCGAGGCCAGCGTCCAGGTCCAAGGAACCGACCAGTTGATGGTCCAGATTCCTGGCATCGTCGACCAGACGGCGGCCTTAAGCACAATCGGCTCGGTCGGCGTGCTGGAATTCGTGGACTTATCCACAATTGAAGACGAAGCAGTGGTCAGCGCTATCCAGTCTGGTGCGGTGGTCAACCGTGACTACCTCAAGCTGACCGGGGCTTTCAGCCGCCAACCGGACCTGCCGGTCAATGCCAAGCTGTTTGTCCAAGACACCAGCTCTGCCGACGATGAGAACGCGCCGACCCGTTATTACCTGCCGACCATGACCTACTACAATCCGCTGACTTACGCTCAGCTGCCGATTGCCGAGATGCGCTTCAGTGGTCCCTGGAAAGCAGTTCAGCTGACTCCGGGCACTTATACGCCAATACTCACTGGAGAAAATATCAACACGGTGTCTGTCGGCCGTAATGAGGGCAGTGCCTACTATGTCGTGAACATCAAGCTCGACGAAGCCGGTACCAAGGCTTTCGCCGATGCCACTACCGCCCTCTATCTGACCAAGGGGACGGTGATGATTGTCTTGGACGGTTATGTGCAAAGCACCCCTTCGGTGAACAGCATCATCTCCGACGGCAATGTCTCGATTACCGGCAACTTCAATGCCGAATCAGCCTATGCGCTAAGCTCGGTGCTGCAGTCCGGCTCACTGCCGGTCACCTTGGAGGTCTCTTCAGCCCAGGTGGTCGGGCCGACCCTGGGGCAGGACGCTTTGCGGGCTGGCATCCTGGTCGCCATCATCGGGCTGGCTCTGGTTGCCATCTACCTGCTGATTTTCTATCGCGGCCTGGGTTTACTGACTGCCGCCGCCATTTTAGTCTTTGCCGTTCTCTACCTGGGAGTTTTGGCCTTGCTGTCCTTCTTCGGCTTCTTCTCTTTGACCTTGGCTGGCATTGCCGGTATCGTCTTGGCTATCGGAGTGGCAGCCGACTCCTCCATCCTGGTTCTAGAGCGTTTTAAGGAAGAGATACGCATGGGCCGCTCTGTCCGCGCCAGCTCAATCAGCGGAGTGCGCCATGCCATCCAGACCTCGATTGATGCCGACCTGGTGACCGCGGTCAGCGCTTTAGCCCTCTTCATCATCGGTGTCGGCTCGGTCAAAGGCTTCGGTCTGACCCTGGTCATCGGTGTCGTCTGCGACATCTTGACCATGGTCTTGTTCAAGGCCCCAATCATCCGCTTGATGGCTCCCGGCCTGATAGCCAACAACCCCGCTTTCTGGGGAATCAAAGAAGACGAGCAGGTTGCCCAAGCTTCCGGTGAGCTGAAACGAGGTGTCCAGAATGGCTAGACCGTTCAAACGTAACATCAACTTCCTAGGTCACCGGCGTATCTACTTCATCATTTCCAGTCTGTTGATTGTTGCCACCTGCGTGGTAGTGCCCTTGAAAGGCATGAACTACGGCATCGAGTTCGTGGGCGGCAGCTCCATGGAATTCAAGGATACCGGTGACATGACCATCGAGCAGATGCGCGCTGCCTTCACCGACGCTGAGGTCGAGAGCCCGATTATCCAGACCTCCGTCGACGCCCGCACTGGCGAGGCCGGCTTCATCGTGCGGGTCTCCATCACCGATGCCCAGCTAGCCTCAGAGACAGCCGACCGAATTGTCGCCGACCTCGGCATCAGCTCCGAACAGGTCGAAGTGAACACCATCAACCCCAGCTGGGGAGCCTCGGTGACCCGCTCCTCCCTGATTGCCTTCGGGGTCGCCATGCTGCTGATTATCATCTACATCGCCATCCGCTTCGAGTATAAGATGGGCATCAGCGCCATTCTCTCGCTCATCCACGACCTGGTGTTAATCATCGGAGTCTACTCGGTCCTCGGCCGCGAGGTCACCCCGAACGTCATCGCCGCCCTATTGACCATCATGGGTTACTCGCTCTACGACGCCGTGGTCGTCTTCCACCGGGTCAATGACAACATGGCCAACACTGCCACCCATAGCTTCATGACAGTCGCCAACCACTCCATCAACCAGGTCTTCATGCGTACCGTGAACACCACCCTGGCCGCCATGATTCCCGTTTTAGCCATGCTCTTCTTTGGCGGCGAGACCCTGCGTGACTTCGCCTTTGCGATGTCCATCGGCCTGGTACTTGGCCCCTACTCATCGATTGCTATCGCCAGCCCAATCTATGCCCTTTGGAAACAGCGCGAGCCTAAGTATAAAAAGCTTGCGGAGAAGTTCGGGGAGGGCATGGATGTCTTCACCACAGCCGAGCAGCTAGGGGAGTAAACAACTCCCTCAGTCGGCATCAATCGACGCGGGAACCAGATAACCCTGACGAGCAGCTAGGGGAGTAAACAACTCCCCAATCGGCGCGGGAACCAGAAGACCGTCGCTGAACAGCTTAGTTAGTAAGACAAGGGGAGTAAACCGGAGGAGAAAACCACCCGGCTTGTACTTCTCCCCATGTAGCGAACAAATCGAGAAAGCAGCCTATACGGCTGCTTTCATCACTTCGTCCATGTCATAGACCCCGGCAATCTTCTGACCTGGGGGAACCCGCAAGAAGCGCTGCTCGTCCCAGTCGCCATCGACCAGGGCTTTCAGCATCGAGGTGTCGCCTTGGCATACCCTAACGGCGATATCCATGCTCTCCATCAGCTCGCTATAGCGCTCGCGGGCGTTGTTATGCTCGTAGCCGTCGATATTGATGTAGACCGACTCATGGGTCTCGATTTTCGGATGCAGGGTCTCCCATAGGTACTCAGCAGTCTCCGGGTCGTACTGGTCGAGAAACTCCATGTATTCCACGCTGGTCTTGTAGTTGTCCTGGGTGTCGTAGAGAGGGTAGCCGGTGTTTGCAGCCATGGTGCGCTCATAGTATCCGGTGGTCAACCAGCGGGTGCTCAGGGCATTGCCGAACTCGGCTAAGAAGCGCTCTTTGCTGCCCATGAACAGCGTGCAGCAGTCATGGGCCCGCGGGATGACCATCTCAATTTCTGAGGATAGTCCGATGGTGGCATTACCGCAGAGTCCGAAGCCTAAGATAATTGCATCGTAGACACGCGCCGACTGCTCGGTTTGCAGTAGTTTCTCCTGAATCGCAAAACGTAGCTTCTCTGGCTCGACATGGGCCAGCATCGGCATGAATTCCAGGTCTACGATGTTTTCAGACTTGGCAACCAAATCACAGGCGATACGGGTAAAAACATCACAACAGATAAACTTCAGTAGCATCTTTCCCTCTTTCCTGGCAGGGCTTCAGGCTGCCAAATCCGCATTTTCACTCAACAACAGGCTCGCTCGGCTCAGTAACGACCGTAACCAAGAAGCCCAGGTCCCAACTGATATTGTGGCTGTTCTCGGTTTCCAGGGGGTTAATCAGGTAGACCAGGCTATCCGGGTTTTCTCCCGCGAAATAAATCTTCGTAGTCAAGACCTCTCCCGCTGACAGTTGGCGGCCTTCGACGCCGCTGGACAGGCTGACTCCGTCATCGGTCTTGCCAATATAGCACTCCTGCAAAGCCCCATCAGCAGTCCGCATCAGCCATTGGGTGCTGAGCAGGCTGACCCGGCTGGTCGACTTGTTGTAGAACTGCACGGTGCACTCATAGATTAGCCGCCCATCGTTGGAGACATGTGACTGGCGAGCTGAGATGACCGTAATCAAGAGGTCGCTACAATCAACGGTCGAGCCGACAGGCATTTTGACCGTCGATTCAGAATCTGACGCTCCCACCCGAATCGGCTGATTTGCCCCACCAGCAACAGGCGGAGCGCTGACGGGGTTGAAGTAAAACACGAAATAGATGGTCGCAACTGCTAAAACGCCCACGATGAACAGCCAAAAGACGAACGAACGGTAAAAAGGCACAACGCTTTTAGAACAGTACGGGCAGCGTCGGGCGTTGCTGATAATCCGCGACCCACAGCGCCGACAGCGAACAATCTTGCGGGAAAAAGTCGGTGATATCGGCCTTTGGTCACGGGCTGCGACCCGCGGGTTGTTATCAAAACGGCTGCCGGCATCGGCAAAACGCCAATTGCGCGAACGTCTGCGTTCTGATACTGCCACTTATCCTCCTGCTCAAACTCATTCCACTTTAACTGCTTAATTGTAGCGTATGCAGGTCTTTCCAGCGCCTTTAGGGGGATAAAACCACCGGTTGTTACTCG
>JAIRQI010000137.1 GCA_031256575.1 Coriobacteriales bacterium | reverse complement strand
GTACAAGCATCACAGATACAAGCTATTCTCACAGCTGCTCAGAATCGCCCCGAGCAGGCCCTAATCAGCAATATCCTGCTCAGAGCGATGCAACGGGCCTACTACGCTCCAGAGTATATCGGGCACTTTGGCTTGGCATCTGCCGGGTATTGCCATTTCACCTCGCCAATCCGCCGATATCCAGACCTGATAGTGCACCATCTGCTGAAGTATCAACTGGCTGGTGATACCCCACCGCCTGAGCTGACCCAACAGCTGGCTATGATTTCCGAGCACTGCTCGGAGCGGGAGCAGGCTGCTGAGGCAGCCACCCGGGAGGCCACCAAGCAAAAACTGGCTGAATACTTGCTGGACCAAGTCGGTCAGAGCTTCACGGTGCTAGTAAACGGGGTATCTTCGCTGGGCCTCTTCGTACAAGAAGTGTCCACCACAGCTGAAGGCTTGATTTCTCGAGACAGCCTGGCTTCTGGCTTGTTCTACGATCCCGAGCAATACTGTTATAGCGACCTGTCCGGTGAGCCAGTTCTGCGCCTCGGGCAACGCTTACAGGTCAGATTGTCAGCTGTTGACCTACGGCTGTCTGAACTGGATTTTGTGCTAGTCTAAGAAGCTCCAAGAGCAAAGGTGCAAGAAGAGGTATTTGAAAGGATTGAGATGAAGAAGACAGACCTTCAATTTCTTCAGCAGATCTGTGAGGCCCCATCACCTAGCGGCTTTGAATGGCCAGCAGCCGAGGTGTTTCGCCAACGTCTAGCAGATACTGCCGATCAGATCACAACCAATGTCATGGGTAGCGTTCACGCCACCTTGAAAGGCTCTAGCACGGGACCAAAGGTAATGCTGGCCGGGCATATCGATGAGATTGGCTTGATGGCAAAATACATCGATGACAACGGCTTCGTCTACTTTGATGCCATTGGTGGCATTGATGCGGCAATACTCCCAGGTCTGCGGGTGAATTGTTATGCGACCGGTAAAAGCAGCTTGAAAGGCCAAAGCAGCAATTCCAAAAGCGCAGCGAAAAATAAAAACAGTGGCAAGACTACCGCTCCCACGCTGCTCCGCGGAGTGATTGGCCGCAAACCGATTCACCTGATCGAGGCTGATGAGCGCAAGAATGTCACTGCCATCGAGAAGCTGTTCATCGACTTTGGCATCTCTGGTGCAGAGGCTAAAGAGCTTATCCGCATTGGTGACTGCATGACATTCGGGGTCGGGTTTGAGGAATATGGAGAAGGGCTGGCGGTCAGCCGCGGCTTCGACGATAAGATGGGTGGCTGGGTCATTGCCCGCGTCTTAGAGGAAGTCAAACGGGCTGGTGGAGCCAAAGGCGATGTAGTGGCAGCGGCTACCGTCCAAGAAGAGATTGGGCTGCGCGGTGCAACAACCAGCGCCTACGCTATTGATCCGGATATCGGTATCTGTTTCGACGTCGGTCATGCCACCGACTACCCAGGTATCGAGAAAAGCCGTTATGGTGGTGGAACTCTGAAGGGTGGCCCGATGATTGCCCGGGGAGCCAATATCAACCCGATACTCTTCGAGCGGATGGTGGTAGCAGCCGAGAAGGCTAAGATACCGTACCAGATTGATACCGAACCGCGCGGCACTGGGACCGATGCCAACGTCATGCAGATCTCCCGTGCCGGTAAGGTGGTTGGGCTGATATCAGTGCCGCTACGTTACATGCACACACCGACAGAGGTCTTGGCACTCGAAGACTTAGAGCATACTGTAGCTTTGGTTACCCAGTTCATCCTGGATTTGGATGAGAAGATTGACTGGATTCCCGGTTGAAGGTATTGAGCAGATAACCGAGTATCAATGGTAGATTCAAGCAAAAAAGCTGGCCAGAAGGCCAACAAAGAACGTCCGAGCAGCAAGGCTAATAAACCTGCTGCTCGGACGATTGCCCGCAACCGTCGAGCCAACTTCGACTATGAACGTCTAGAGACATTTGAAGCCGGTATCGAGTTGACCGGGACCGAGGTCAGGTCGTTGCGTGAAGGTGGCGGGCAGCTGACTGACAGCTTTGCTTTGCTGCGCGAAGGCCAGGTCTGGATAATCGGCTTGCACATCAAGCCCTACAGCCATGGTAACCGGGCCAACAGCGACCCGGACCGTCGCCGCCGCCTGCTACTGCACAAAAAGCAGATTCGCTATCTGGCAGAAAAGGTCAGCCAAGCTGGACAGACTCTGGTGCCCTTCTCCATCTACCTTAACAGTGAGAACCTGGTCAAAGTCGAGCTGGTCTTAGCCCGCGGCAAGAAGACCTACGACAAGCGTGCTACTCTAGCCGAGCGGGACAGCCAGCGCGAGATTGACCGCAGCATGAAAGAACGGTATTCCGGGCCTGCGTAGCTTGCTTTACGGATATCGCTAGTTTGCTGTGAAGGAGAAACGAGCCTTCCAAGAGTATCTTGAATAGCTTCAGAGAGTCTTACCCAGTGTTCGCATGGAACCGTGCTTGATACCTACGCATAAAAAGACAGAAGCAGGGGTTTCAGTTGCCAAGCAGATTTGGCGTCTCTGCCTGTGCCTTTCCGCTATCTGGATGAGTACTGATGTATTGTTGAATAACCCGCACAACTGTTTCTAGAAAGGTTTCTTCGCCGACAGTGTTGAGTTTGAAGAACACCGCTTGGCTACCTCCTGATGTGATGGCTGAGAAGTAGAGTTGATTACCCTGACCGATGATGGTTACAGTCATGCTAACTCGATTTTGGCCAAACCAGCTGTATCTCTCATAAACCCTGAC
>JAIRQI010000128.1 GCA_031256575.1 Coriobacteriales bacterium | reverse complement strand
TACAATGATTACTTCTCCCCCTTCGAGCAGGAGGAATGGCAAAACCTGATACCTAACGGCAGCTCGGCAATCGGCTTTGGCCTCTACTACAGCGGAGGCGTGCTGGTCGGCTCAATTCTAGGAGCTTTCATCGGCCTACTGATTGGCCTCAACTTCTTTGCCGCACCATTCTGGGTGGCAGTAATCATCGGTTTCTTGAGTGGAGCGGTATTCGGGGTCGGTTGCGCCATGCTGATTCACGCTCACGCCCTGCGTAAGCCGAAGTGAAAGGTATGCTCCCCATAATATCTAGCTGGAATACGTAGTGTTTGCCGCTTAATAAAGCATTGCCAAACTGCACCACCAAGCTGGGTACATGAACTGTAGCTGGCTCGCAACCTGGCCAAGTGCCAGCCAAGCACCTGCTCTTTACCTGGTCAGCTCGGCTAAATCAGCCAGAAACATGTCGACCATCGCCTCCGGAGTCGCCCAAGAAGCAACCAGGCGCACGCAGCATGTCTCCCCATAATCGTCCCAGTCGTGAAAGTCGTATAGGTCATGCAGTTGCCTGGCCAATTCTACAGAGAAAATCGGAAAGACCTGATTGGTCTGAATCGGGCTCAGCAGCTCGTAGCCTAAAGCGGTGATGCCAGCGGCCAAGCGATGCCCCATGGCATTGGCGTGGCGTGCTAAATCGTCGTAGAGGCTGCCTTTGAAAAAGGTCTCGAACTGGATACCCATACCTACACCTTTGGCCAGCAAGGCTCCTTTTTGTTTTAAGATATAGCGAAAGTCAGCCTTCAGCTCGTCACGGCAGATGACAATGGCTTCTCCGTAGATGCCGCCGTTTTTTGTGCCGCCGACATAGAAAGCATCAACCAAGCTGGCAAACTCGGCATAGCTGAGGTCGCCGATGGGGCTGTTCAGCGCCGCCCCCAAGCGGGCACCGTCGACAAACAAGTAGAGCCCGTTGGCTTGGCAGCATTGATAAAGCGCCGTCAGCTCAGCCTTGCTGTAGACGCTGCCCAGCTCCGTGGACTGCGAGATGTAAACCGCCTTCGGCTTGACCATATGCTCGTCGCTGTGGTAGTCGACAATCGCCTGGATATCCTGAACACGCAGCTTGCCGTCGACTCCGGCTGCGGTGCAGACCTTGTGCCCGGTAGCCTCGACTGCTCCTGCCTCATGCGTGAAGATGTGCCCGAGCGAGGTGGCAATCACCGCCTCATGCGGCCTCAGCATCGACGACAACACAATGAAATTTGAATGCGTACCACCACTGGCGAAATGCACGTCAGCAGCAGGCACCTGAAAGCGCTCCTTAATCAATTCGGCTGCTCGCAGACAGTGTTCGTCCAGCGCATAGCCGACAAACTGCTCGGTGCCCAGAGCCGCCATAGCCGCCAAAATCTCGGGATGCGCCAGCTCCGAATAATCGTTCGCGAAGCTGTATTTGAATGCTGCCACTTGTTGTCCTCTCTCGATGAGCTTCTGTTAGCTAGATGCCTGCGCAGAGCCTGCTCGATAGGTTTATTTCTCCAATCCGTAGTTTAGCACCCCAAGTCTTTTACACGGGGAGAAGACCAAGGCTACGCCATGCAGTGACGTTCGAGTAGTTGACCGACTGCTGCTCAGCTACTGTGGGTTGCGGTCAGCGGCGATGATTGCATACTGTACGACATCATGGATGTTGCCAGAGTTATCAGCAGCTCCTTGGCGAATAGTTCCTTCAAGCTGTAAACCACATTTCTGCATGACCCGACCGCTAGCCGGGTTATTGACTTCATGTATTGCCCAGATGCGATTAAAGCCGATTGCGAACAGATAGTCCAATACTGCTGCCAGAGCTTCTGTCATGATGCCCAAACCCCACCACTGGTATCCGATGCAGTAACCAAAGGAAATCGAGCGCAGTTGCTCGTCGATATCGTGGGCACCGATGGCTCCGATTAAGGTACCCGCGTACTCGATTGCCCATTGATAGTAATCAACCTTCTGGTAGGACTCTACCCAGGTAGCTAAAACGCTCTGGGTTACTGCGATGTCACCGTGGACTTCCCAGGTCAGATATTCAACAACCCGGGGGTCATTGGCCCAGTTTTGAAACATAGCTTCAGCGTCGCTGGTCTGAAAGCGCCGTAAGACCAACCTCTCAGTTCTTAATGTCTGGGTTCCTTTATGTTCCATACCATCTACTCCTCATGACTTTTTTGAAACTGCTGCTTTGAAACACTATAGCAATACACCAGCACCCCTGGGCTAGCAGTCCAAGGGTGCTTGGTATTCTCGAGTTCTGCAATTACTCGTGGTCTAACGACCGGTCGGGTCTCCCTGCTTTACGCGTAGAAGCTGTGTTGCATCTTCAAGAATTCGTCGTACATCCAGCCGATGCGCTTGTTCTCCTCCTCCAAGAAGCTGGGAACGCCAAAAGCCGGGTCAAACTCAAAGGTGGCATAACCACCATCGGCGGCCAGCAGTTCGACATGCTTGCGCATGCGGGCGCGGCACTCCTCCTCAGTAACATTCAGCGGCATCAAGCGGGGGTCTGGGCCACCGGTGCAAAGAGCAATCTTGCGACCATATTTGGCCTTGATTGCAGCATAATCGTTGGACTCCTGGGCTGGCTCCCACATATTGGCGCCCATCTCGACCAGGTCATCTAAGAACAGGTCAAAGCGTCCACAGGTATGCTGAGTGCTAGGTATGCCAGCCTCGTTATAGAGGGAGTAAATCTTGGCCCAGTAGGGTGCGAAGATATCGCGGAACATCTCTAGCGAGACAAAGGGGTTGCGCTCGTGGGCGAGGTCATCGCCGAAACTACCGTAATCCGGCTTGTAGTAGTAAAGGATGTTCTTGCCGATGTCGTAGTAGAAGTCAAGGAAGAAGTCCAGCAGGGCCTTTACCTCATCCGGCTCCTCGAAGCAAGCCGACAGGCCTTCATCGAAGCCCATCAGGTCCATCAGCAACAAGAATGGTCCACCACCTGGTCCACCACCGAAAGGTATGTTCGGGTCGCGGCGGTCGTTGGCTTCTTTGGCCATGGCTTCCCAAGCTGATTTGTCTAGACCCAAGTCAGGGTACTTGATGACATCACGCCATTTGGTGATGTCTTTTAAGACGAAGTCGGAAGTCTTGGACATTGGCGGCAAAAGGCCGGCACTATCTGTGACAATATCGACTCCCCAGATAGACTTGCCTGTACCGTCGGGATTGCGAGTGCCCCAGAGCATCGGTAGTGAGGCACCTGACCACATCATATTGTAGGTCGGGATGTACTCTGGAATCTCAGCGTTCAGTAACCTCATGAAGTTCTCTTTGACTGTCAGTGTTGGCATGTTTTCCTCCTTTTTCACCTGTTTTAAGTAATGCTCATCGGGTAGGCAGCCTGTCCTGCTAGGCAGGCCATCCTCCCATGTTATGCATACCATTCGGTAGGTGGCAATCCCTCTATTTATACACCACCTTGCATTCCGTACGGTACACAGTCGTTCCTACCACTTTAGCACCTAAATGCTACGTATCTGCCCAAGAAAGATACCGCCACCTGCAACAGATGACGGTATCCTTTGGTTCTTCCTGTGAGAATCGAACAAAATCGGGTTTATCCCCATTTAGTCGATTGGTTTGGAGAGTTGCTTAATATACGTTGTCTGGGTCCCAGCTTTCTAGCTTGGCAGCGTTTTGTCCGCAGACCCAGCCGGAAGTCAGAGCCTCGAAGATATTGCCGTAGACATAGACAAAGCCATTTATGGAGCCAAACTCGCCACCGCTGAAGAAGCGGCCGATCTTCTGCCCCTTGGTGTCAATGACCTGGCAGTCACCATCACGCCGGGCTCCACCCTGGGTGTTGATGTTGGAGACAGTCATCTCGATGGCATAGAAGGGCGGGGTCTCGATCGGGGCCATGTTCTGGGCCCGACGGCCGAAGTCCTTGTCCTCGCCGGCAGCAGCGTACTGGTTGTAAGCTGCCACTGAAGCCTTCAGTCCCTCGGCATCGATTCCGTTGACAGCAATCTTGGCTGGGGTCGTACCCTTTATCTTGCCAGCCAGCTCTTCTAGAGTATCCGCCTGGAAGATCCAGCCCTTGGAGAGGGCCTTGGAGTTGTCTGGACCCCAGTCACAAAGCTCCCAGACACCGGCATAGGTGTTGATGATGTTAGAACGGCCAGAGCCGATGTAGAGTGGCTTGGCATCAAACATCGTCTGGTCGAAAACCATGAAGAAAGGCAGGTTAATGAAGTCGCTTTCAGCAGAGCTGAAGTCCTCGACCGGCTTGGACTCGATGTCATGGTTCATGCTTTTAGCCTCGTTCATGAACCGCTCGCCTTTTCTGTTGACAAAGATGTGGTTGTAGGGGGTGATACCAGCTGTGGCATCAGTGCTGACCGAAGCTCCGCATTCCTCAGAGGCCAGGCGGAAAGCTACCGCAGAGTACTCGCAGCCGTCCAAGTGCCAGAGGTCAGCGCCGGCTCGGATGGAAAAGTCGAAGCCGTCACCGGTGTTATAGGGAGTACCCCAGGGCCAGAGGTAGATGCCCGGGTGGTTGTACTGATACTGCCGCTCGGGGCTGCCACCGTAACCTCCACAAGCCATGACAACGCCTTTGTTGGCCTTGATGTACTTCTCAGCACCTTTTCCGCCATCTTCCGTGACGACAACACCGACAAGCTCCTTGGTGAAGGGGTTTTGGATGATATCGGTGACCGGAGTGTTCAGACGAATGTCTATTTCACGGTCTTCTGCTGCTTGGTTCAGGCCAGCCCACAAGAAGCGGCCTTCATTGCCATCATAACCGGTCATCCGACCAGAGCTGGAGGCTGGACGGGTCACACTCTCTGTTCCCATCTCACCCCAAACCACTGGGATATTGACCTTCTCAAACCAGTCTGGTGTGTCCATGGCATGAGCAACCATTTTCTCGACAGTCTCTTGGTCTACGGTGTCAAAGCTACCACGCATAATCTTCTCGACCCACTTCTGGGGGTCAGATTTCGGCGCGGTATGAATGTTTCCGGATGAACAACCGGTGCTACCGCCATCGGCGATTGGAGACTTCTCAAAGACGATAACACTGGCTCCCTGCTCGTAGGCTTCAATAGCAGCGCAGACACCAGCACCACCGTAGCCGATAATCACTACATCAGCAGCTTCGTCGAACTCGGGCATCCATTCTGGTCTGGCAGTTGCTGCACCGCCTGGCTCCTCAGTGTCGCAGCCAACCAGGCTAGTCAGAGCTGCAGCCCCACCGACAGCAGCTGCACCTTTAAGAAAACTCCTTCGATCAAGTTTTTCTTCTTTTAATACCATGATTCCTCCTAAAGCTCTTCTGCTCATCTTTACTTGACTCTCATCACTCCGTTATGAACTAAGCAGGCAAGCTGCTTTGCCCAGGTAATTGTAAGCTATTTGTCATGGAATTGCGAGAGAAACAACAACTAGCAGCGTAATGGCAGCGTAATAGCAGCGGGTGACACGGGGACGGTTCTGCTGTCACCGCCGCTTGGGAGACAGCGGTGACACGGAGACGGTTCTGCTGTCACCGCCGCTTGGGAGACAGCGGTGACACGGAGACGGTTCCGCCGGTGACACGGGGACGGTTCTACTGTCACCGCCCAGTGACACGGGGGCGGTTCTGGAGACAGCGGTGACAGACGGTTCGCGGTGACACAGGGACGGTTCTGCTGTCACCACTGCCCGTGTCACCCATGTCATCGACAGACACAATAGTCATATAGAATAGTGATCGCAATCGTAAACTGGTAGTTTTAACATGTAGCCTCCCCAATCGTAATGAGGTGAAAAGGTGGAGGATAAAAAGCAGAACCCAAACAGAGCATTACTAATATCAGCAATCAGAAAATTCACGAGCGGATTCTTAATACTAGGAGCTTTTCTGTTCCTCTGTAGTGGCGATATTCGGTATTGGAATGCCTGGCTTTACCTAGCAGTCTTCGCAATATGCATATTTGCCTTTGGAGCATACCTTTACTCAATGTCAACATATCGGTGTTACGGTTTCGCCCTTTCCTGTTCCCTGTTGTCGGCGGCGTAATGACACGGCAAAAATCAAGCCTGTCAATGGTTTAGGGTGGAGATTTTCCGCGCTCGTTGCGGAAAAAACTGCCCGTCCATTTACAGGCTTGATAGTTGGAACGGTGGGTAAAGATTAGAATGTTTACACTTTGCTCATTGTGGAAATGACAAGGTTATGGTAAAAAGATTTGGTGATTTTTCTCGCCGTATCTTCGCATCAGGAGTACGGTTTTTTTGTTAGAAAAAATGGTGGTGAATAGAAAAATAAATACATTATTCCGAGATAGTAGCTTATTCATGAATGCAGAAGATAGCAAGCTCAGACCGAACGTAATATTAAGCGTAATCATTTTTTTTGCTCTGTGGGGTGGCTCGCTCATGGTGGGGCGATTTGTTGTAATACCGATAATTGAATTGCTCCCCAGTAATACAATGATTTGGCTCTCCGTTTGCTTATCTCTGCGTAAAATCCTAATATGCGGCATTCAGATTGCCGCATTTTTCGCATGGGTCAAGTTTGCGGAAAAGCGAAAAATTACGACAATAGGATTTACTTCAAAGCATAAAGCAATATGTTATTGGAGCGGTGTGTTTTTGGGAGTGGGTTCGGTTTCAGCAATAGTTTTTGTTTCCGCGACTTTTGGAATAATTGAAGTCAGCTTTAATGGCATATCTCCAATTACCCTTTTAGTCAGTTCGCTATTTATCGCGGCGTTTGGGTGGGCAATTCAAAGCGCGTCAGAGGAAATAGCAATCCGTGGTTGGTTAATCCCAACATTGGGAATACGGTATAGTCCGATATTAGCTGTATTGCTTACGGGGAAGTATTTGGAATAATTCATTTGTTCAATAGCGGCGCAACGGTACTCTCATTTGTAAACATAACCCTTTCTGGTTTTTTCTTCGCTTTGTATGCAATTATTGCAGGTAATATATGGGGTGTTTGTGGTCTGCATTTCGGTTGGAATTATGCGCTAAGTGGCATATTCGGCTTGAATGTCAGCGGAGAGCAAAGTACCGACTGTTCACTTTTCTTATCACATAATATAGGAATGGATTTTTTCACAGGCGGGGATTTTGGAACGGAAGGCGGCTTTATTACAACAATGTTTTTGATTTGCGTCATTTTGATTGTCAGCATTATCTATATCAAAAAACATAAAGCCCCATTCTCTAACAAAGTATAGTGTTTCGTTAGATGCAGAAATAGCGCGGCGGGCGCATACGCGCCCGCCGCAATCATTTTTATCGGTCAACGTCCTGCGCCCTTGTGCGCTGTGCTTCTCTCGTTTCCTCGCGGAGAATGTCATAGACATTCCTGTGGATTTTATCTACTTCCTTAACCTCGTCTTTGAGCGCGTAAATTCTTTGGTTTAGCCTGTTCCTCTTGGCGGTCAATTCCTCGCGCTCGGCTTTCCATGCGGGTAACGGTATCTTTGTTCTGCCGTTCAACACGCCTTTGATGTGCCGTTCTACGGCTTGGTACAAGGTCAATTCCATGCGGTGGGTTTCAAAAAATGCGGGTTGGTCTTTCGGCTTCTGTTGTTGATATTCCTTGTTGATTTAAAAACTCTTTGATATATCCCGATTGCTTGATATTCTCGTCAAGGGTTTTCAAGCGGCGGTCAATGGGTTTCAGTTCATCGCGGATTGCGCCCTGCTCAACGTGCATGGACACGAGTGTTTTCTCCGACGGGTGACATGGGGACGGTTCTGCTGTCACCGCTGGGCACTATTATGATAGCATGCTATACTATGTCACAACACTTATTACTGAGGAGAAGACCTTTGCCAAGACAAGCAAGAAAACCCAGCGTAACAGGCATCCACCACATATGGATACGCGGAATCAACCAGCAACGCCTTTTTGAAGAAGACACCGATTACGAGCAGTTTCTGTCCATTCTGGCAGAGGCCAAAGAGCTGTCTGGGTTTGAGCTGTTCGCATATTGTCTTATGGATAACCACCTGCATCTGCTCATCAGAGAAAGCAAAGAGCCCCTGGGGCAGGTATTTCAGCGCATCGGTATACGCTACGTGCAATGGTTTAACTGGAAATACCAACGCAGTGGACATTTGTTCCAAGACCGCTTCATGAGCAAGCCGGTCGACTCAGACAGCTACTTCATCACCGTACTGGCATACATCTACAACAATCCTGTCGCGGCAGGATTATGCGCCAAATCAACAGACTACCGATGGAGCAGCAGACGCCTACTCGGGCACGGAGGGATAATCGACGAGTCTGGGCTCTATGAGATAATCCCTCGTCAAGAGATCGAGGAGCTTGAAGAGATCTGGGGAGAAGAAACAATCCTTGGAACCAACCGCAAACCGATGAGACTTACCGACCAAGCAGTTGCTAAGAAAATGAGCACGTTGTTCGCCATCAAGAGTACCGCTGAGCTTCAGAGCCTCGACCGTGATACTCAGGCACGTTTTTTTATGGAGCTACGTAAGCAAGGAGTGTCAGTGCGACAGTTCGCCAGGTTAGCTGGCATCGGCAGGAGGGTCGTGGAAAGAATGGCTAAACGGCGGTGACAGCAGAACCGTCCCCGTGTCACCCATCCAGTTAGCAGCTAATCTACCAGCACTTATATCCAGATCTTTACTGTCACTATGGCCGTTTTTTCAGGTAGACTAGCTGTTGGTTACCGCAAGTACATTTACCAGTCTTAACGTGACGGCACAAAACAAACAGTGAGTGAGGAGGTCGCAAGGTGGCTCAAAGTGATTGGTTGTTCATGATTGAAGATACTGGCGAGCTGGGTCAGGAGCTTCGAGATTTTTACCAGAAGACAGTAGAACAGAGTGCGCTTGATGCTAAAACGCATCAGCTGGTTTACCTTGCCTACCTTTCCGCTGCCGGTATCACCAAAGGCGTTGCTAAGCACACGAAAGAAGCAAAGCATGCCGGAGCAACACGGCAAGAGATTCAAAGCGTCTTTATCTGCGGCTGGGCAATAGGCGCAGCTCGCCTGTCAGAATGCTACCGCATAGCCCTAGAAGCTTACGACGAAGGTTAGCTGGTTAAGTGCTGGTACCTGCGCATGAGTGAATTTTGCATAGTGCACCGGAGAAAAACGGTGAGTAAAACATGTACTAGACATGGGAACGGGTGACAGCAGAACCGTCCCCTTGTCACCTGCGAACCGTCCCCTTGTCACCTGCGTCCCCTTGTCACCTGCCCTTGTCACCTGCCCTTGTCACCTGGAACCGTCCCCGTGTCACCGTCCCCGTGTCACCGGTGGTGACAGCAGAACCGTCACCGTGTCACCGCGTCCCTGTACCACCCCCGTGTTCCCGAATCCCCATGTCACCATCTGTGGCAGCTCCACGGAGCTGCCACAGACATCACGCTACCCAGAACCCCCAAGCAACAAGAAACCCGCTACACGCTCTTCACCGGAATCCAAATCTCACTGTAATAGTCATCGCTGCTGGTATTCCCCGCTGAGTACATTTCAACGTTATAGTTGCCAGCAAGCTCATACTCCCGACAGTTCGGCAGCCATTCATTCCAAATCTTGGTATTCACATCCTGCAAGGCATCAGGCAGTGCGCCAACACAAGGAAATACCACCCATGTAGCAGCAGCAATTGTCTTCGTGACATAGCCCTCCGGAATATCCCGCAGAGAGTCGTAGATATCTGCAATCATGTACTTGAATGATCTGTCGTCATTATTCTCATCAAAGCAAATCCCAAACATCCCCCTGACATGTTCACCGCCACCATTCGCAAAATGCTCCGTCCAAAACTTCGGGATATCCGCATATGAGGTCTCAAACGCAAACTCCCTCTCCACACCCATCACCGTAAATGCGTCCTTCTTGTCAATCTTGAATTCCACAGTACTTCCTCCTTCTAACGCAAGTTTGATTTTCAGAGGAGTAAACGACTTCAAGCGCACCCCTCCGTCCCTAACGGAGGATGGCCTGATTCCATGAAAGCGGGTAAAAGCTTTAGTAAAACTGTCGGGGGAGTCATAGCCATACTTCACTGCCGCATCAATGACCTTCAGGGTTCCCGCAGTCAGCTCCTCCCCGGCCAGAGTCAAACGGCGATTTCGGATGTATTCACCAAGGGTGTATCCACACAAAATACTGAATATCCTCTGAAAATGAAAACTAGAAACGTATGCTCGCCGTGAAATCTCCCGATAATCCAGCTCCTCAGTAATATTGTCCTCAATGTAGCTTATGGCGTCCTGTATTCCCTTTACCCAATCCATCGGCCGACCTCCTCTCAAACTCATTACACCACGCTACATTCCACCATACCCGACTTATAGTGCTCAAGTTTGGCAAATACTGCTGCACCTACAGAGTTAATACATGTGGAGAAAACCGCGTTTGGGAGCTTCGGGTGACACGGGGGTGCTGGTGACACGGGGGTGATGGTGACAGGAGAACCGTCCCCGTGTCACCCGTCCCCGTGTCACCCGCGGTGTATACGGAGTTTTTACTTCATAACACTGTGGTATGGACGAATCCTATAGGAGAACACTCATACCCTTGAAGACACGATTGAGAAACCGCAGGTCAAGAGGCTTCTTAAAGATACCTCAATTTGTCCATGCCCAATGATTCGTCCATATCATAGTCATCTGAAGCAATATCTACGAGAATCATGGCATGGAGCTACTACTCACACATATTTCCGCCCTAGGTGACAGGAGAACCGTCCCTGTGTCACCGTCTAGGTGACAGGAGAACCGTCCCCGTGTCACCCCCGTGTCACCGCCGCTACCTCCCCATGTCACCGTAGCACCCCTGTTTGGCTCCCCTAATATGCTCTACAAAACCAGGGTACTATTCACCCGGTATTTGGGTCTGCTGCTGGCGCTTTTGGACCCTGCCTCGCCTTTGTCTGCCTTCATACATCAACGGCGTTGCTACTAAAGCCAAAGCTAGCATGATCCAGACCAGCTGCAGTGTCGTGTCCCCGGTGCCTGGGATGGACCCCCTACTAGAGGTGTTGCCTCTCGGATTAGGCACCCTCTGTTCAGGATCAACCGGTCGAGGGTCGTCTGAAACAGGATCATCAGGATCAGGGTCGACCGGGTCTGGGTCGTCAGGTGCTGGATCGTCAGGTCTCATAGCATAAGAGTTGGTAACGACCACCTGATGCTGGCCGCCAGTCACAACAACGACTTCAGCAGCAGGCGCGTAGCTGACGGTCTTCGTCCAACCAGCCACATCCCCGCTAGTAGAGACCTCCTCGACGGCGATCTGCCAGCCAGCCGGGATGCCAGTCACAGTAACCGGTGTATCGACGCTAGTAGAAAGGGTGGTACCCAAAGAGTCGGTGCCGGTGTAGTTGCCAGATGCATTAAACAAGAGGTAGTTCCCGCTCATCACCTCATAGATACGCACACTGAAGGAGGTAGCATCCGTAATCGCACCTGGGCGCGTAGCAGAAAGCGCCTTAGAAACAGTCAGGCTGCCAGAGTTGAAGCTGTAGGAGTTGGTAATAGCCACCTCATGCTGGCCGTCAATCTCAACAACGAAATTAGCGGCAGGCAAGTAGCTGACGGTCTTCGTCCAACCAGCCACCACCCCGCTAGAGGCCAACTCTTCGACCCTCACTGACAAGCCAGCCGGGATGCCAGTCAAGACAGCTGGTGTGTTTACGCTCACTGAAAGGGTGGTACCAAGAGAATTCGTGCCGGTACAGACTCCTGCTGTGTTAAACAACAGGTAGTTGCCGCTAGCTGTGTCCAACACCTTAAAGCTAAACGCAGTGGCATCCGTAATCGCACCTGGGCGCGTAGCAGAGAGCGACTTAGTAACCGTCAGACTGCCTAAATCCTGCTCAAAGGTGCTGCTATAGGCATTGGAGAAAACCACTTCGGAGAGGTTACTGTTCAACACCAGAAGCGAGTAGTCCAGACCATCTCCATTGCTCGCATCATTGAACACCTCTACCTTGACGATAAAGGAGGTTGAATCATAAGTCCAACCGATAAGCCCGTCATTATCCTCTGTTATCTTGAAATAGTAGGTGCCGACCCCTAGCTGTTCAATGGTGAACGCTGCAGAACCTGAGCCATTAATCGTCTGCACCGCTCCAACGAAGGGGCTGGAATAGGTATCTCCCGTCGCATCAGTCACCTCTGCCAGACGGAAGGTGAAGGTCTCTGTCGCAGTCGGTTGGTTGGTGACAATCTTCTCAATAGGAATCTGAACATCAATCGGAGCTATCC
>JAIRQI010000088.1 GCA_031256575.1 Coriobacteriales bacterium | reverse complement strand
CTGCCACCGCGACACCCACAGCTACCGCGAACCTCTTGGCAGCCGACGACCTGGGCCCTGCTCCCCGTGAAGCAGCAACCCTAATCTTCGAGATTGGAACCGAGGAGATACCTTCAGCTCCTCTATACAGCGCCACCGCCCAACTGAAGACCTTAGCCGAAGCAGCATTGCGCGAGGCCCGTCTGGAATTCGGCACCATCACGACCTTCTCCACACCTCGACGCATCGTCTTGGAAGTCAAGCGGCTGGCAGCGGAATCCTTGGCACTGCTGCAGCGTTTTCGCGGGCCAGCGGTGAAGATTGCCTATGACGCTGACGGCCAGCCGACTGCTGCTGCCGAGGGTTTTGCCCGCAGCAAGAGCATCGACGTCCGCGACTTGACGCGGGCCATGGAAGGTCAGACCGAGTATGTCTTTGCCACAGTCGAGCAACTGGCCCGCCGCTCGGAGACGCTGTTGCCGGAGGTTTTAGGCGGCTTGATTGAGTCTATCGACTGGCCGAAATCCCAGCGCTGGGGCTCGGGCAGTGAGCGTTTTGCCCGTCCGGTGCGTTGGTTGCTGGCTTTGTGGGGAGACCGGATGATTCCGGTGCAATACGGCCAGCTGACAGCCGGTCGGGTGACTTATGGCCATCGTCTGCTGGCTCCCGAAGCGGTGATTGTCCAGCGCGCCGATGAATATGCCAGCGCCTTGACCAAGGCTTGGGTAGTGTCATCAGCCGAAATGCGCGCCGCCCACATCCGGGCCCAGGTGCAACACTTTGAGGAGGAGAGCGGGCTTAAAGCTTACCTGCCCAAGGCCACCTTTGACGAGGTGGTGAACCTGGTGGAGTTTCCGACCACCCTGGTCGCCAGCTTCGACCAACAGTATCTGGAGGTGCCGAGCGAGATACTGATTGATACCTTGCTCAGCCACCAGCGCTATTTTCCGGTCTATGATAGCGAGCGGCGTCTGACCAACCGCTTTTTGGTTGTCTCCAATGGCTCACCTTCCTTTAATTCAGATATCACCGCTGGGCATCAGCGGGTGGTGCGTCCGCGCCTGGCTGATGCTACCTTCTTCTACCAGGAAGACCTGAAGATTCCACTGGCCAAGCGGGTCAAGCAGCTAGACCAGGTAGTCTTTCATGAGAAACTGGGCAGCCTTAGGGCTAAGACCCGACGGCTGGTCAAGCTGGCTGAAGAGATTGCGAAAGAAGCCCAGTCAAGTGACCAGACTATTGCCAATGACCAGGTCAAGAGGGCCCTACGAGCGGCACTGCTGGCCAAGGCTGACCTGGTAACCCATGCGGTAATTGAATACACCGCTCTGCAGGGCATCATGGGCGACTACTATGCCCAGGCTGCTGGCGAGGCCAACGAGGTAGCAGAAGCCATCCGGGAGCACTATCATCCGCGCTTTGCAGCCGACCAGCTTCCGGAGCTCTTCGAGGGCAGGGTAGTGGCCTTGGCGGATAAGGCCGATACAATCAGCGGGCTGTTTGCCATCGGTCAACCGCCGACTGGTTCTTCTGACCCCTTTGCTTTGCGCCGCAATGCCATCGGTATCATCAACATCTTGTTGGATGGCTTTCCCATCTCACTGGCCAGCTTGATTGATGGGGCTTTAGAGACCTTAGAAGCAGCTGATATTGCTTTCGATTCCGAACAGACTGCTGCTGCTATCCGCGAGTTCTTTGCTGCTCGCCTGGAGGTGATAGCCCGGGAGCGCGGTTATGACCCGGATATCATCGCCGCAGTGATGGCTACCGGCAATATTGAGCCCGTCGATGTCCTAGCCCGCTCAGCCGCTCTGCTGGCTGCCCGCACCGAGAACCCCGAGCTGTTTGATGACCTGGCAACCGCCTATACCCGGGCCAACAACCTACGTGACCCAGCGCTCGGCAACACTATCGACCCCAAGCTGCTGCAACAGGCTGACCAGGCCTTACTGAGTGCTATCGAGAAGGTCAGCGAGGGTATCAGCGATGCCTTGGAAAGCGACCGCTATGACCGGGCCTTACAATACCTAGCGTCCTTACGGGGGCCGATTGACCGCTTCTTTGACGATGCCTTGATAATGGACCCTGACGAGCAGACCAGGGCCAATCGTCTGCGCCTCTTGAACCGCTTTGTGGCAGCCTTCTCTGAAGTTGCCGATATCGGCAAACTGGCCAAGCCAGCTAGCTAGGCATCTTTAGTTAAGCAGACAGGCCAGGATAAAGTGACAACGCTCAGCCAGCCAGACATGCCAGACGACTCCCAGGCCAAGCCTGAGCAGCTCATAGAAAACGACAGTCCGATTATCAATATCATCTCGGACAGCATTGGTGACAGCGCCGCTACCATGGCTATAGCTGCTGCCAGCCAGTTCTCCGATGGCAAGTGCCTGATTAACCGCTTGCCTAAGGTCAACTCCATCGAACAGATGCGCCCCTTCATTGAACAGCATCTGCAGGATACCAGCGGTGAGATGATTCTCTTTCACACCATCGCTGACGAGCAATTACGCGCCGAGCTAGACGACTATCTGAGGGATAAGAACGTAGCCGCGGTCGATTTGATTGGCCCAGCTATCGATGCCATCGCCTTAGCAACCGGACGCACCCCGCGCGGTGAGCCCGGCTTAATCAGGGAGACCGACGAGGCCTATTTCATCCGTGTCGAAGCTATGGAATTTGCTGTTGAACATGACGACGGCCGCAATCCGGAGAGCCTGGGAGACGCAGACATCGTGTTGATTGGTGTCTCCCGTACTTCCAAAACGCCATTATCTATATACCTGGCGACCTTGGGTTACAAAGTGGCCAATGTGCCCTTAGCTTTGGGCAGCGAGCCGCCCGCTCAGCTATTCGAGCTAGACCGGCGACGGGTCTTTGGCTTATCTACCGACGCGGCTTTGCTATCCAGTATCCGTCACCGCCGGCTAGGTAATGCCGCAGAAATAGCGGCGACTTACGCCAGCCTGAACAGTGTCTTGGACGATTTGGACCAAGCCCGCATGGTTATGCGTAAAATAGGCTGCATAGTTATACACACCGACAACCGGGCTATCGAAGAAACCGCCCAGGTTATCCTGCGCTACTACGAGGCCAGTTTCAAGTAGATGAGCGTGTCAGGGAGAGCATGTCAGGGGGACGGAGGTAAGTGACAACTGTGACAGGGGGACGGTTCTACTGTCACCACTAGGTGGTGACAGTAGAACCGTCCCCCTGTCACAGTTGT
>JAIRQI010000063.1 GCA_031256575.1 Coriobacteriales bacterium | reverse complement strand
CCCTTCTCGCCTAACCTATCACCTCGAGGCCACCCATGTAGGGACGCAACACCTCCGGCACCTCGACCGTGCCGTCAGCGCGTTGGTAGTTCTCGATGATTGCTGCCATGGTGCGGCCAACCGCCAGCCCGCTGCCGTTCAAGGTGTGCAGCAGCCGCGTACCCTTGAAGCCGTCCGGCCTGCTGTCGCGGTACTTGATGTTGGCTCGGCGAGCCTGAAAATCGGTGCAATTCGAACAACTGGAAATCTCGCGGTAGGTACCATAAGAGGGCAGCCAAACCTCCAGGTCATAGGTCTTGGCCGCGCTGAATCCGATGTCGCCGGTGCAAAGCACGATGACCCGGTAGGGCAGGCCCAACAGCTGCAGAATGTGCTCGGCGTCAACAACCATACTCTCCAGCTCGTCGTAGCTGCTCTCCGGTTCAGCCAGCTTGACCATCTCGACTTTATCGAATTGATGGACGCGGATAAGACCGCGGGTGTCTCGTCCAGCACTGCCAGCCTCCCGGCGAAAACAGGGTGTATAAGCGGTGTATTTTGCCGGCAGGTCTTCGGCTTCTAACACCTCGCCGCGATGGATATTGGTCAGCACCACCTCGGCAGTAGGAATCAAGTACAAGCCGTCGGTGGTCATGAACAGGTCGTCGGCGAATTTCGGTAGCTGACCAGTACCTGTCAGAGTCTCCGCATTGCCCAGAGCCGGCGGCCACCATTCTAGGTAACCACGGGAGAGATGGGTGTCCAACATAAAGTTAATGATGGCCCGCTCTAAGCGAGCACCGACGCCTCTCAGCAAAATGAAACGCGACCTGGCCAGCTTGACTGCCCGTTCAAAGTCGATAATACCCAGCTCGGTTCCTAGGTCCCAATGCGGTTTGGGAGTGAAATCGAACTCCTTGGGAGTACCCCAACGGCGGACCTCGACGTTCTCGTTCTCATCGGCTCCATAAGGCACACTGGCATCGGGCAGGTTAGGTAGCGACATAGCTAGCTCTTCGAGCTTTTGCTCGGTTAGGCTGAGGCTGTCGTTCAGCCGGTCGATGTGCTCATTGACCAGCCGCACCTGCTCTTTTAAGGCTTCCACCTGGTGAGCCCGCTCTGCGTCATCATATTCCGGCTCGGCATCACCAGCAGCCTGCCGCATCAGTTCACCGATGCGCTTAGAAACAGCATTGCGCTCAGCCTGCAGCGACTCGACCTCGCCGATGCACTGCCGGCGGCTGGCATCCAGGTCCAAAAAGCCCTGCTTATCCCAACTAGAAGAACGCGAATGCATCGCTTGGTCAAGCAGGTCGGTATTCTCACGTATGAATTTGATGTCCAGCATTGGCTCCCCTTACATGTATTTCGCAAGGCCTTTTTACTTTGCTTGTACAGCTTAGTGCATTGGGTGTAAACCGTTCGACCTAACTGCTAAAAGTCGATAACCGAAACTGTTTATTGCCTCAAGTATAATGGAAGTCAGAAGCTTGAATTGAAGCTATCTTGTGTTTTGTGGAGAAGACCTCAGGCTGCTTGTCTACTGATGAGTGCCTTTGCCTTCTGGTGAGTAGAGGCCCTGGAGTTGCTGTTTAGTACGGAGCGCATTGGAGCTTATCAAGTGGCGGAGGCTGAAGTCGCTTTACGGAGCGGATGTTGGAGTCGCTTTACTTGGCGGAAGCTGGTGCAGCTTTAGGTGACAAAAAGGTCATCGCTTGGTCAACAAGGGAGTATTAATGGCTGAGCTGTTTGCTTGGTTAACTGCAACACCGCTAGGAATCGTCACTATCATCGGTATCTTGATGGTTGGGGCTTTATTATTTGCTGCTTTCTATGAACTCAGAACCCGTCGGTTATTCCCAAACAAGAAATCAACGAAATCAAAAAAGAAACGCAAGTAGAGGCGCAGGTTAGGTGCATGTTAAGGTGCAGCAGCTAGAAGCACCAGTCCGCGTTGTCAAGCAGAAGCGCAGCCGCTTGAAGCGCCAGTCCGCGTTGTCAAGCAGAAGCGCAACTGCTAAAAGCGCCAACCAGCGCTGCCAGGCAGAAGCGCAGCCGCTTGAAGCGCCAACCAGCGCTGCTCAAGCAATATCGCTACCGCCAGAAGCGCCAGCCAGCGCTACCCAGATTGAGGTGCAGCTGCTAGCGCTGCTCAAGCAAAATCGCTACCGCCAGAAGCGCCAGCTAGCGCTGCTCATGCAGAAGTGCAGCTGCTAGAAGCGCCAGTTAGCGCTGCTCAAGCAGAAACGCAACTGCTAATCTTCTGATGCTTTTTTGTACTCGTCTTGGAAGGCTTTGAACATACCGCGGGTCTTGCCGATTTGGCGACCGAGGGCTTTTGATGAAGAATCAACCAGCCCTTCTCCATCCTTAGTAATCTGCTTGCTGCTTTTCTTAATCTGGCGTTGGGCTTTGCCAATGGCTTTGCCGGTTTTGTAACCTAGTTTCTCGACCCCTTTGCCGGCTTTTTCAGCCAGCTCACCGACAGCAGTTGATGCAGCTTCGGTCTGGGTCTTGACGATGTTGCCGACGATTGCTGCCTGCTCACCGGCTTTGGCAGCCAAACCACCTTCTAAGTCAGGAATCTGAGCTCCTTGACGCAGCACCAGCTGGGAGTTTTTGCATTGCTGAATATCTGTCACTGGTAGTCGCAGCTGGCCAATCAGCGCCTTGGTGCCAAACCCGACACTGAGCAGGAGCCCATCTACGATTCCGCTCTGGGGATTATATTCGACATCGCTGACCTGCCCGATTTTTTGACCAGCAGAATCCAGTACGGGTAGGCCTTGGAGTATCAGAGCGTGTTCCCAATCTAAACCTAGGCGCTGCCAAGCTGCCTTGTCCCAACTGCCTTTCTCATCGCTCACGACAACTCGCCCATCGACGACTTTGAAGCGGTCCCAGGCAAAGAAGCGGTCCTGCCGCTTGAACATCAAGAGCAGGTCAGGGCGTTGGACAATGTATCCAGCAAGGCGGTAATCGTCCGGGTAGAAAACGGCGCGCAGAATCTTACCGACTCTGCGCGTACCTTTTTTTCCGGCCAGGACGCGGACACCAGTGAATTCGGCGGTGCTGCGCATCTGGGTTCCTAGCTTAGCTTAGAAAGCGGGTGCTGCTTCTGGTCCTGAGCTGGCTGGTTCAACCGGCTCATCGACGAAGGGCGTGGTTTTCTCCTCACCCAGAGCTGAATCTACTGGTGAGATATCAACAGTCACACCCGAGCCCAGAGTACCGGCACTGGCAGGCAGACTCTCAGCGGCTTCAGTAGCGCTGGCTTCGGCAGCGGTCTCATCGGCTGTACTCGCATCGCCGGCGACGGTTGTGCTCTCTTCGGAGAGCTCGGTCGCACGGCCCAGCAAGACACTGGCAGCGTTGTCGATTTGTGTGCGGGCCACGTCAACGGCCGCGCTGACCTTCTCCGCAGCAATCGGAATCTTGTCGTTGATGACCTCGCGAGCAGTGGCAGCGTTTTTGGCTACTTGGTCAGCAATCAGATTACGGGCGTTCTCGATTTTGTCGCGCAGCTCGTCACCCTTCTGGGTGACCTGGGGTTTGATATCGGCTACTCCGGTTTGCACGCGGGTGACTCCCTTGGTGTAGAAGTCCTGGCCTTTGCCCCAATACTCATCGACTTTGTCTGCTACCAGTGCTCGGGTCTCCTCGCCGGCACGCGGAGCGAACAGCAGGCCGGCTACTAATCCGACTGCTCCCCCGAACAGAAATGATGTCATTCTACCCATTGAAACCTCCTAATTCTGATGGGATGTACAAGGCTAAAATCTCCCCATTCGTCCTGCGTGAACCGTTCGATCTGCTTCAAGCATGTGTGCCCAACACCCCAAAACTGTCAGTTTTATCCCTGTCATTGTAGCGCTTATCGCCAGTTTTCGACAGCATCGACTGTATGACGGTTTTGCGGGTGTGAGCGGCGGGAGCGCAGGGTGCGAGTGGTTTGGGGTGCGGTGGCGGGAGCGCAGGGTGCGCGGGGTGCGGGCGGTGAGAGGTGCGGTGGCGGGTGCGCGAGGTGCAGTGCATGGGGAGAAAACCGCGGCGGGCTCTGTATAGAGAATACCGCGGCGCAGTCTACACTAGGAGAGCCTGAAACTTTCCAGTGTGGGTTGCTGCTCTTCCAGCCAATAGTTAGTTCCATCATTGGAGCGTCTGAGAAAATGGTAGTCACACAACTCTCGACGGAGCATCGCCCAATCATCGAAGACATGCCATTCTTGCAGCAACTCATTAACCTCGTTCTCGGTATAGCTACGCTGAGCATTGAATTTCGACGCGAGATAGATAAGAACCAGAATGCGTTTCTTGAATTTTGCTGGATAGACAGCCAATCGACCGCTATCATCGAGAAAATAGCGAATCTTCTGCGTTATTTGCTCATTCTCCAACTCAGTTCACCTCAGTTACCTATTTCAGCCTATCTCCCAAGCAAGCGGTTCAAAAGCTGCCAGCCTGGGTCAACCAGTAATCCTGTGGCTGCTGCTTCTGCTTCAGTCAAACGCATGCCACTGTTCGGTATGATGCCAGGCCCAGCCATCAGAAAGGGAACCGGAGCGGCACTGTGCCGCTTGCTGACAACAGGGGTGGGATGGTCAGGTAGAGCCATCATGCGCAGGGGTTTATCCACAGCATATTGCCGCAGGCGAGAGATAATCTCACGGTCAATAGCCTCTACTGCCAGGCGTTTTCCGAGGATATTACCATCGTGGCCCTCAGCGTCGGGAGCCTCGACATGTAAAAAGACAATGTCGTAGTCGGCCAGCATTTGCAGAGCGCCCTCGCCTTGGGCGGCGTAGTCGTTGTCAGGCCCATCGGTGACACCGGGGAACTTGAAGCGCTCGATGCCAGTCAGAGCGGCAATGCCATCCAGCAGGTCGACTCCGGAATTCAATGCGGCTTTTAGGCCATACCGTTCTGAGAAAGGTTGCATTCCACTGGGACGTTGCCCCGGCCAGAAGCACATCAGGTTGGTGGCTGGCAGCTTGCCTCCAGCTATCAGTCGGGCATTGGTCGGAGAGTTGGCTAAGAGCTTGTTGGCTCGAGCCATAAAATCGATGGCGAAATCGGCTTCCGGGCCCTCTACAGGATAGTCGGCAATCGGCAGGTCGGTGAGGTTGTGGGCTTGCGGCAGCACCGTCTGCATCAAACCGGGGCGGCCCTTGACTACCAGGTAGAGGCGAAATCCAGAGCCTTTGTAGAGCGTGCATTGCTCGTCATCGAGGGCCGCTTTCAGCTCGTCGGCCAGAGCGTGGCCGTCGGTGCTGGAGATGTTATCGCAGGAATAACTGACCATGATGCCAGCCGGCGAGACATGGCAGAGGTTCGCTCGCAATGCCACCTCGTCGTCAGCCAGCTCAATACCGAGGGCTGAAAGCTCCAAGGCTCCCCGGCCGATTGGATAGTCTAAGGGATTATAGCCAACAATCGAGGAACAGGCTACATTGCTAGATGGCTCCATGCCTTCCGGCACATTTACCGCTAAACCCACCTGACCAGCTGCGGCTAAGGCATCGAGGTTCGGAGTTTTAGCTAGTTGCAAAGTGGTCTGGTTAGCAAAGTCAGCTAGCGGCTCACCTGATGCGCCATCCAAAATGACGACGATATACTTCACAAAAACCTCCTGTTACTCTGGCTGATTGGCTT
>JAIRQI010000059.1 GCA_031256575.1 Coriobacteriales bacterium | reverse complement strand
TATTTCTTCGGTGGGCTGCCCTTCATCCAAGACCATTTTGAAATGGTCATAATCGCTATCATTGTAATCAGTGTGATTCCATCGCTGGTTGGGGTTCTGAGAGCCCGCTTCGGTCGTTCGCCACAGACATCAGGAGATGCAGTACTACTGGATTCTGGAGCAGAGCCCACGAAAGATGACAGTCTCGACATAGTGTCTGATGAGCGGGTGCTTGTGACTACTGCGTCTGTGATTGAGCATATAGCTGCAACTGATGCTACGCTGGATGTAGACGCAACTCTTACTGTAAACGCAACATTAACGATACATGCTCAACAGACTGCCGATCCTTCTGCTACCACCTCTAGCGCGACAGCAATAAGTAGTAACGACGGGGTCTTCTCCGCAGAAAACGACCCTTCCTTCGAGGAGTGATTCACTATATGTCGACATCGCTGTTTCGTAAATACCGGCCGGAGACCTTTGCCCAGTTTGTCGGCCAGGAGCATATCATCAACACCTTGAAGCGAGCGGTGGCTTCGGGCAGCACCGCTGATGCCTACCTGTTCAGCGGACCGCGGGGCACCGGCAAGACGTCGACGGCCCGCTTGCTGGCCAAGGCGCTACTCTGCGAGCACCCTGTCGCCGGGGAGCCGGATGACAGCTGCGAGCAATGTCGGGAGATTGCCATCGGCATCCATCCTGATGTCTACGAGCTGGACGCGGCGTCGCGCACCGGTGTGGACAATGTGCGGGATGAGATTATCAGCCGGGTGGCTTTCGCACCGATTCGTGGGGCATATAAAACCTATATCATCGATGAGGTGCACATGCTCTCCACAGCGGCCTTCAATGCCCTGCTGAAGACCTTGGAAGAACCTCCCCAGCATATCAAGTTTATTCTCTGTACAACTGACCCGGTGAAGGTGCCGCAGACCATCCAATCCCGCTGCCAGCGTTTTGATTTTCATCGCTTCAGTACAGACGAAATAATCGGCAATCTCGCGCGCGTAGCTGAGTCCGAAGGCTTTTCTGCTGATTCGGCAGCTTTGGCGGTAATCGCCGCCCATGCTCAAGGTGGTATGCGTGATGCCTTAGTCTCTCTGGAGCAAATCGCGGTCTATGGCAATGGCCAGGTCAGCCTACAAGCAGCGGAAGACCTGTTGGGGCAGATTCGTCCGGAGCAGCTGCGCTCGATAGCGGGTTTCATTGCAAAGCGTGATGTGGCTTCTTGTCTGGCCTGGGTGGCAGATTTGGTTGAGACGGGCACCGATATCTCCTACTTCGCCCGTGAACTGGCTCGCCACCTGCGAAATCTCTATGTCTCGCAGGTACTTGCGATGAGTGATTCAGCTGAGACCTGGAGCTTCACTGAGCAGGAACTAGTCGATTTGCGTGAGCAGGCTGAAGGTTTTGCTTCGACCGACCGCCTGGTTGCCTGCCTAGATCAAGCGGCTCAGCTGAACCAACAGCTGAAAGGTTCCAGTGATGACCGTCTGGCCTTGGAACTGGCCTTGATTCGGATGGCCCGTCCAGAGACAGACCTCAGTTTGGAGGCCTTGGCGGGACGGGTGGACAGGTTGGAAGCTTGGACGGCGGCGGTTGGCGAGGTGGCGGTGGCTGGCGGGTCGGAAGCGTTGGCTGTGCAAGCTGGAGGACTGGAAGCGTTGGCTACGCAAACTGTCGGGTCGGCGGAATCCGCGACACCAGAAGCAGCACAGGCAGCTCCGGCGACCTCTATATCAGCAACCACTAACTCAGTGGTTGCATCAACACCAGCAGCTTTAGCAGCGCCTGTGACTTCACCAGCAGCAGCAGCGACAGTGGCTCAGGCTACAAGCTCTGACACAGCGGCTATTACCCCTGATGCAACTACAGGCTCTGATGTAACAACAGCACAAGCAGCAGGTTATCCGCTCCGTAATAACAGCGACGCCCAACGTCTCTGGGCAGCTGTCATCAACCAGTTAAAGGTCGACAAACAGCAGCGGTTGTTGGGCTTGCTAGAATCCACCCGCGCAGTCTTTGATGGTGAGTCAAGTACCCTGATAATCGAATTGCCGAAGACCGCCAGGTTTACACAGTCTTCTCTGGAACAACCAGCCAGTCGTAAAGCCCTCGACCAGGTAGTAACACAGGTCTTCGGGGAACCTCTGGCTTTCAGTTTCAGATTAGGCTTTGGGCAGGCTCAGCCGACCGAAGACAATGAACCAAGCACTAGCCAAGAGCTAACTCGCGACACAATACCAGCTCGCGACTCTATACCAACTAACCAACCACCAGCTGGAACCCCCAGCACCAACCTGCCAGCAACCGATATCGCATCGACAGCACCAATGCCCAGCCCCTCCTCCACAGAAACAACACCTTTAGCTCTAACACCCAATCCCTCATCCCCAGGGCTCGCTTCGGCTGAGGATGTCCTAGCAGCCTCCTTCGGTTCGGCAATTGTCTTTGAGAGTGTTAGCAGCGACTCAACAAACGAGTCCCCAGCCAAATCGGCAGTAACACCAGCCGCCAGCATCGAAACAAACGAGTCCCTAGCCACCACAACCGCAGCACCGCTCGCCACTAACCGCGAACCCTCGACCTCACCCGACCACACAAACCCGGCAACAGACGACCAAGCTAGTGCATCTGATTACAAATCAAATGCGTCTTGAACCCTCGAAACATACACACAATCCGCGATAAAGGTGAAAGGAACACACCCCATGGACATGAAAAAAGTCATGCGAGAAGCCCAAAAAATGCAGAAGGAGATGGAAGCCGCTCAAGCTGAGATTGCCCTACTGACGGCAGAGGCCAGTGCTGGCGGCGGAGCAGTCAAGGTGGTAGCCTCCGGTGATGGCTCGATTCAGTCCATCGCTATCGACCCGGCTGCAGTTGACCCTGAAGACGTCGAGATGCTGGAAGACCTGGTGTTGGCGGCTGTCAACGATGCCCTGAATTCGGTCAGCGAGCTGGCCAATATTAGGATGTCCACAGTCACCGGCGGCATGAACCTGCCCGGTTTTTAGCGGACAAGCGCAAATGTCACAGTCCCAGCCCCAACCCATCCAACTGCTGCTCGACGAGTTTCAGCGTCTGCCGGGCATTGGCCCAAAATCAGCCCAACGCATCGTCTACTGGCTCTTGAACAGCGACGCTGATAACTCCCGGCGACTGGTTGAGGCCATCTCGGAGGTCAAAGCGACGGTGCACTTCTGTAACCGCTGCTTCAACTATGCCGCTGACCAGCTCTGCCCAATCTGCGCCGACCCCGGCCGCGATAAAACGACCATCGCTGTGGTCTCCGAGCCCCGCGACATCGTGGCCATCGAAAAAACCGCTACCTACCATGGTGCCTACCACGTCTTGGGGGGAGCGCTCTCGCCGATGGACGGCATCGGGGCCGAGCAACTAACTGTCACCCAGCTGATGTCCAGGCTGGCAGACAACTCTGTCCAGGAGGTCATTCTAGCCACCAATCCTAATGTAGAAGGGGAGACAACCGCGGTCTATCTAGCCCGATTGATCCGACCTTTGGGAATCAAGACCACCCGCTTGGCCAGTGGACTGCCGGTCGGAGGCGACCTGGAGTTTGCTGACGAGGTGACACTGGGACGGGCTATCGAAGACCGCCACGAGATGTAGCTAGTTTTGGGATGGGAAATCGAAGACTGCTACGAGGTGTAGCTAGCTTTTAGTCTCCATCAAGCTTATCTGTATCTGATAGGCGAGCAGCCAGCCCACTGAACTCGAACAGCTTAGCTAATGGCCAACCTAGGCCATAAATCACCAAAGCCTCGCCGATAGCAATGCTAATAAAGCCGAAAAGATACATAGCCGGGTAGTATCCAACTAGGTCGATATCTGTGAAGGGAATTGTATAAAACCCGAAAGCAGCTAGGATAATCGGCAGGTAGGCAGCAACAATCAAAGCGTTCGATAGAACCGGACCCAGCATCGCCAACAACCGCCGGCGGCGAAAACGCCACATCCACAAGGCACCTAGCAGAGTTGCTAAGCTGCCGAACACCACATCCAATAAACCTAGTAATCCGCTACCGGTGATACTCAGACCAATCAGATTAGCTATCAGACAACCAACCAGCAGTCCAGGTATTGCTGCTGGAGTAAAAAGGGCCAGCACACAGAGTGCTTCCGAGACCCTCAGTTGGACTGGCCCCCAGGCCAGTCCCTGCAATAAGGTCAAGGTTAGGATAGTCATTGCTGCATAGAGTGCTGCTATCAACCCGACCCGGGCAATCCGCCGACTATGATTAGGTTGCTGTTCCATTAAGTTCTTCTCCACACATTTTGAGGTTTTGCCAGCATCAGTTGCTTGGCAACAGATGAATGTATTAGCAACAAGGCTTGTCGACTGCTGCCAAATCTCTGCCAGAAACTAGTGAATGGATTCAATGATACCTAACATGTGCTTGTTTATTGTAGCAATGGCTGAATAAAATACAGCAGACTAATGGCTAGCTTCTGTATATTACCCGCAAACGCTAGAACACTAGTAATTAATTGGATTTGTATTAATTCGCTAATTGTCAAAACAGTTTAACCTTTGATTTGGTATATTGTTCATAGTTGTTTGTGGTCTTGGGAAGTCACATTTTAAAAGGATAGGCTCACTGGGCTCTATCCGTTTATCATGGCCCTTACCATTCCCCCAAATGGGAAGGGTGACCCTATAGGGAGGGGGGAGAAACCTCTCGCTCCCCCCTCGTATACCTAAACCAGACGATACTTAGCCTTGCATCCGACAGCCAGCTATCTGAGCAGAATCAGTCAGGTAGTTTTTTTATACATTTTCACAGAACACTAGTGTCACCAAGTAGCACTATGGCCAGTAAATCTGAATTTGATATTACATACAGCTGAAACAAAAACCATCAGAATAGAAAGAGGAAACTTACAGAGGCTTTGATGTAGGTGATGGGTTTACACCACTTACTAGGAACCGCAAGCTTATTGTGGGTTTATGGTTGAGCTTGAGATGAACCATTAAGTGCGAAGGTGAAATGCCGTTCAATGATTGACACGAAATACTAAGCTCTCATGTAGCGCTTGCTTTGTGTTGCGTCGGTTACTGAGTAAGAATCCTGCATAGGTTTGAGCATTAGATTACTGGTAGCGTTTGAAAGCGGTTTAATTCTCTAATCCTTTATCCGGTATCATATCTGATGGTACATAGAGAATAGAAAGCCTAGCAAGCTTATGAGCATCAGAGTACAGGAGCGGTTTTGGATAGATTCATAATGGCAGCAATCAGCATCCTTTGTTTTATTCCAGCGATTGTCGTACATGAGGTGTCGCATGGTTATGCGGCTTTGAAGATGGGGGACACTACAGCCAAGGATGCCAAGCGCCTGACATTCAACCCGCTTAAACACATCGACCCTTTTGGTAC
>JAIRQI010000010.1 GCA_031256575.1 Coriobacteriales bacterium | reverse complement strand
GCCACTGAGGTAGTACTGGAAGCTCATGGCGTTAATCGGGCCATAGGAGCCGGCATCGACGGTCAGGGCCCGGGTGGGCTCCAACTCATTTTGAGTGACGGCATCTAAGTGCTTGACGACGATAGTGGCCTGACCTTTGTTGTAGAGGTAGGTGATGGTCTTGGTCTCACCGACGTTGATGGTACCTTGGGCTGCGGCAGAGTAGCTGGCCAGATAACCTGTCTGGTAGTACTGGAAAGTCTGCGCGCTGTAAGGCCCATAGTTACCGGCCGGTACTTGAATTGTCTGGTTGGGGATAATAGCAGCACCGCTGACCGCATCCAGGTGCTGTAAGACGATTGTGGCCTGCCCCCTGGTATAGAGGTAGGTAATGGTCTTGGTCTCCCGGGCGGCGATGGTGCCGGAAGCCGGGGCGGAGCCGGCAGCCAAGGTGCCGGTACCGTAGAACTGGACACTCACCGGGTTATAAGGGCCATAGTTGCCCACAGCCACAGTATAGGTCTGCTCCGGAGCCACCGGTTGCATATTTGCACTGTCCAGGTGCTTGACGACGATGGTGCCCTGGTCAGGGCTGAAGATCGACGAGTTCACCCAAAGCGCCGGGCGTACATAGGCGTAACCGGAGTTGACCGAAGTGCTCCAGACTGAGCCTTCCGGGATCTGCGCGTTATGGCCGCCGACCGAAGCCACCTGCGAGGGGTTGGTCTGGTAGTTGCCCGGTGAGCGCAGGTACCAGGTATTATGCTGGTAGGCGGTGGTGTCCGGATAGGGGTTAATCAGCTTGTTGTAGTTAGCCTGAGCCAGTGCCGAACTGGGCGTGACAGTGGTGTAGCTGTTGGCGTAGTAGCGGCTGCAGAAGCGTGCCGCCTCAGGAAAGCTGAGCAGGAAGGCCACGTCGTTGCCGGTCTTCACAGACGTCGTGGTCGGCTTGCTTAAGGCCATATCCATATCCAGGAATTGTCCGGTCTTCACAGATGTCAAAGCATCGTGGCTGACCGTGAAGCTGCGCAGGCGGGCGTTGGCAGGCAAGGTGTTGTTGAACCAGTTGTTCACCGCGTCGCGGACCTGCGAAATACTGTACAAGGGGTTGTTAGCGCCGTTCTTGCTGAAAAACATCGACCCAATGGACAGGTTGCTCCTGCGGATGATTAGGCTGTAGTCGCCATTGGTGGCGATTTCTACCCAATCGGAGTTGTCGCCGGCCTGGGATGCAGAAAGTATCCGGCCGTTGACACCTGTCGGGGTATTGGTGATGCTGGCAGCGTCGGCGATCTGTATCGGTACCATGACCGATAACAGCAGAGCGGCAGCCAATACCGAGCTTAAGATCTTCTTCCTCATCTTTAGTGCACTCCTCTCTCATGACACCGTGCAGCTTGAGTAGGGCTGCACTTGTTCCCCTGCGCTTAGCCCGGCTGTTGGCTTACTGATTGGCCTTATACCCAATCATTTTCAAGATACCGCTAGCCCGGAACACAGACGCATAACACTGCCTTGGACATAGCCAAAGGCAGGCATTCCTGATTGCCTAACAAGTGCATACTATTTGGTTATCCTGAGGTATCCATGTAGTAAATACACCTCTCTTTGAGACCAAGCTGAAAAGCTTTAAATTTGAACTTGTATGTGGCCTTTCCCTGTAGAGCAACCTTTCACATGAAAGACGCTTTCATCTACCGGAGCGGCTCCCCCGAACCAATGCCACACGCAGTTGTTCAAACAATCAACCCGGTCTACCCTAGGCAAATTCCGTGAACGCCCATATCTTACCACACGAGCGTACTTTTCGCTTTTCAGATTATGAAATTTTCACTGTTATTTTTGTATAAATCTAGCTTTTAAACTGTCGTTTGCCAAGCAGTATAGCAGCTTTCTCTAGACGATTCAGTATCGGCTTGCCATCAGTTTTCCGAAAGCCCTTCGTACTTATCCACATGAATCTTTGCGGTGCTTTTAGTGGGGGCTTCAACTAGTAGTACAATCTCTCCTTTTAGGGGCTGCTTGGACTGTTCACGCTCCATAATCAGACCTTGTAGAGCGTCGGCTGAATCGATTAAGACCTCTTCATGGAGCTTGGTCAACTCGCGGGCCAGACAGATTTGGCGATCCGGAAAAACCTCGGCAATCGTTGACAGCGTGGCGAGCGTGCGTGGGGCGGACTCGTAGAAGATTAGTACCGCTGGCAGCTCAGCCAATTGTATAAGCAGAGCTTGGCGTTGCTGGCTGCGCCGCGGCAGGAACCCAGCGAAATAGAAACTCTGGGCAGCAAAGCCGCTGGCGACTAGAGCGGTCAATACCGCGCTGGCTCCAGGCAGCACCTCGACAGGCAGACCAGCAGCTCGAACCGCTGCCACCAACACTGCTCCGGGGTCACTGACTGCCGGGGTACCGGCGTCACTGACCAAGGCCAAGACCTGGCCGGCGGCGATGCGGGCGGTCAGTTGGCCAGCCCGCTCGCGGATGACATGCTCGTCGCAGCGTTCCAGTTTGGTGTGGATATTAAGATGCGTGAGCAGGCGCCGGGTGACCCGGGTATCCTCGGCCAAAACGGCATCAGCTTGCTCCAGGGCCTGGATGACCCGCTGGGTGATGTCGCCCAGGTTGCCAATAGGTGTGGAGCAGACAATCAGGCGGCCTTTGGCAGCTTGAGCGTCTTTGGCGACTTTGGTGTCTGCCCTGTCGGTCAGGTCAGTCATCAACGCTTATCACAGCGCCATATTGGACAGTGTCTCGGGAAACCGGGCTGCCATCGGCCAACACGTAGCCTGGGGCAATCTCTAGCAGCGGTGTCACTACGAAGTCCCGTACCAAAGCATAGGGATGCGGGATGCGCAGCTCATCAGTGTCGGAGAGCTCTCCTTGGACATCGATGATATCCAGGTCAAGGGTACGCGGGCCCCAGTGCTCGTGCCTGACCCGATGGAAATTGATTTCTATCGCCTGCAGTTGATGCAGCAGGTCGATAGTGCTCAATGAATTATCGACACGCACGGTCATCACAGCGTTAGTGAAGATGTCCTGGTCGACCAGATGAGCCGGCTCGCTTTGGTAAAGCTTGCTCATTTTGACCAGGGTGACTCCCTCTAAGTTGGCAACTGCCTCAGCGGCTCCAGTCACATAAGCCTTGGTGTCGCCGATATTTGAGCCCAAGGCAATCACTGCCAGGCGTGAATCTAAGCTTTGCTCACTCATCGCTCTCCTTCCCCGGTTGGCTTGGCGCTAGTACTTCTACTCGAAGCTCGCAGGGTGTACACGGTGTTCGCGTGGGTGCTGGCATGGCGGTAGAGGTGCTCTCGAGCACAGATGTGCGCATGCGGTAGCTAGGCGCAACGGTTTTCTCCCCATTTGTTGCTTACTCGAGCTCAGCTACCCAGTCGCCGTTGACGAAGATTGCCTGCCGACGGCCGTCCGGGTAGATGCCAGTCACTGACAGGTCAGCCGTGCCGACCATGAAATCGACATGGGTGACGCTGTGGTTCACTCCGCTGGCCTTCAGTTCGTCTTCAGTCATCTGTTGGCCGCCTTCCAGGCAATCGGCAAAGCCGCGGCCGACAGCCAGGTGGCAGCAGGTGTTCTCGTCGAACAGCGTGCTGTAGAAGAGGGTGTTGGCCTGGCGAATCGGGCTGGACCAGGGCACCAAGGCCAGCTCGCCTAGGCTAGAGGCTCCCGCATCGATGGCAAAGATTGATTGCAG
>JAIRQI010000178.1 GCA_031256575.1 Coriobacteriales bacterium | reverse complement strand
TCGCCTCTGATACCTGGTCTCGGGGTCGAGGTCAATGGTGCCCGCAACTGGATTAATATCTTCGGGCAACAAATCCAGCCCGGTGAGTTTGCCAAGCTCTTAATCATCATAGCCATGGCAGCACTGGTAGCTCGTTATCGCGGCAAGTTGCAATCTGGTAAAGACTACCTGTTCTGCCTGGGTGTCATGCTGCTCCCAGTATTCTGTGTGGTCCTGCAGCCAGATTTAGGCACGGGCCTGGTGTTTCTAGCCATCGGCTTGACCATGCTGTTCGTCGGTGGAGCCAACCGGTGGTGGCTGGCCTTGACAGTAATCTGTGGTGCGCTGGCTATCGTCGGAATTCTCGCTGCCGACCCGCTGCTCGACAACCTGGTCGGACATGATGTGTTAATCAAGGAGTACCAAATCAACCGTTTGCTGGTCTTCATGAATGAAGACCTCGACCCCGCAGGCCTCGGCTATAACCTGCGCCAAGCTAAGATTGCCATCGGCTCTGCCGGCTTCAGGGGAGCCGGCTTCATGCAGGGCACCCAGTCCAGCCTGGGCTTTCTACCTGAAGCACCGACCGACTTCATCTTCTGTGTGCTGGCTGAAGAATTCGGTTTCCTGGGTTCGCTGGCGCTAATCAGCCTTTATACCCTATTGGTATTGATTAGCCTCCGGACAGCTCTCAAAGCCGATGCCTTCGGTGCTCTATTGATAGGTGGGGGCTTAGGCATGTGGGTCTTTCAGATTCTCGAAAACATTGGCATGACCTGCGGAATGATGCCAATCACCGGCATCCCGCTACCCTTCATGAGCTATGGCTCGTCATTCATGATGATTAACTTCTGCATGGTCGGCCTGATTATGTCGGTCAGTATGCGAACTGCCTGGCAAGCTATGCAAAAGCCCGCCATCGACCCGGTGGCCATCGACCGGGCCGCGAGCGAACGCCGCTGGTAGCCAAACCAGCACGGCACCAAGAGTATGATAGACCGATACACCTGGTGTATCGTGGAGTGATTGAAAGTAGGAAAGATGAGATTAGGACTGCCGGTTGACCTGGGACGTATCCGCGAATTGGTCAGCGGTACTGAGAAGGAGAGCCTAAAACCGCTAAAGCTAGAGCTTTTTGTGGATGAGACCGTGTCACCGGCCTTACGGGCAGCCGCCCGTGATTACTTTCGTCCAGAGAGCCCGAACCTGACCGTGCTACCGGCCTCCTATGGTATGGCGGTCAGTACCGAAATCACTGATTTCGAGGTCTGCGAGTCTGCTGACCTCAGTGTGATTTTGGCCGGGTCTTCTCCACTGAGTGCTGTTCTAATGCTGCAGGTCCAGTTCAAGCAACGTCCAGTGGTGATTGTCTGTGAGGACCTGGCAGAGTTCATCCCGGCTTGGCCAACTGAGCTGTTGGACATCGACAGCAGTAATCTGATTGCGCTCAGCCCGAGCGTTTTGGAGAAAGACGGTTTGCCAGCTCTGTTTGCCAACCTGGCTAAGTGGATAATCACCACGCAGGCCGAGAATCGTCTGGCCTGGGCCAGGTCGCTCGGGTTTGTGCGCCAGGCGCTGAGCCGGGACATCGTGAATCACACCTCCATGCAAAACGGGGTGATAGCGACGGTTATCTTCATTCCCGGCGCGGACCTGCCGGTGCTGCTCATCAACCAGCTGCGCATGTTTTTACGCTTGGCTGCTATCTATGGGCTGCTACTGAATAGCCAGCGCTACCGGGAGCTGCTGGTGATTGTTTTGACATCCTTTGGTTGGCGGGGCTTGGCCCGCCGGCTGGCCAGCAGCCTGCCTGCTGTCAGCTGGGCAGTCAAAGGTGTGGTCGGCTATTCCGGCACTCTGGCTTTAGGCAAAGCTGCCGAGATGTACCTGGAGCAACTGCGCCTCGGCTTAGGTGACGGTCAGGCCTCTGAGCAGCTGGAGCAGCAAATCCAGCATGATGAGGCATGAAAGTGTGGACAAGTACCTGGTCGTGCTACTGGAACAGCAACCTCGGTATGATGAGGTTTGGAGTGTGGATAAGTACCCGGTGTGCTGGAACAGCAACTCCAGCAGGGTGTGGTTAAAGAGGTGGATAATTGGCCGAGCATGTTGTTGCATTGGCAAGCTTGTAGTGTGACCCAGTGAACGAAAAGACTAACTCTGGTTTCGGTGAAGCTCGATGAGTGGCCCAGTGTACTGCGTCTATTCAGCCTAAGGAGTACCAAGCAACTGTTATGACTACAAAAGAGACTAACTCGCTTTGGCCGCTAATCGAGCCTTTGCTGGCTCGGGTAGAGAGGCCTTCTCGCTATATCGACCATGAGTTCAACCGTATGTACAAGCCTGATGCTTTTTACCAGGCAGTCTATGTTTACCCCGATACCTACGAGATTGGCCAGTCTAACCAGGCCATCGCATTGCTCTATGAAATAACTAACCGTATAACTGAGGTCAGTGCGGAGCGAGCCTTTCTACCCTGGCTAGATATGATTGCCTTGCTACGCGAGGCTCAGATACCGCTGTTCTCTTTGGAGAGCTGTCGGGCTTTAAGTGACTTTGATTTGCTTGGTATCACAATCCCTCATGAGTTGTCAGTTACCAATATCTTGGAGGTCTTGGATTTAGCTGGACTTCCGCTGCGCAGTGCTCAGCGTGATTTGGGCTTTCCTTTAGTCGTCGGTGGTGGGCCAGGCTGTTTTAACCCTGAGCCACTGGCGCCATTCTTTGACCTGATTGCCATCGGTGAGTCTGAAGAGCTGATAGGTGAGCTGATTGCTGAGCACCGCCGCTTGATTGCCACCGGCGTTGGTAAGGCTCAGATGCTGGAAGAACTGGCTGCTATCGAAGGAGTCTATGTACCCAGCCTGTATGACCGCAGTGAAGCCAGCCGGGCGGCTGGTGAAGGGGCTGGCTCGGTTGGCAGCAGTGGCTTGGTTGGAGGCAGCAGTGCTGGCTACAGTGCTTGCGCTGGCTTGGCTGACAGCGGTGGCCTAGCTGGAGGCAACAGTGCTGGCAGCAGTGCTTGCGCTGGCTTGGCTGACAGAAGCGAGGCTGGTGCAGGTGCAGATGCTGCTGTTGGTACTAGCATGTCCACTGCTGACTTTGTTAGCTCACGTGCTGATATAGCTGCCAGTATAAGGCCGAAGGTACGCCGTCGGGTGTACATGGGTTTCAGCCAAAACCTACCCGACTGTAGCTTAGTCCCTTTCACCGAGGTCACCCATGACCGCCTGACCATCGAGGTCTTACGCGGTTGCAGTCGGGGCTGCCGTTTTTGCCAAGCCGGTATGACTTACCGTCCGGTACGTGAGCGGTCCAGTGATGCGATAGTCGCTGCGGTTACCTCTGGTATTACCCAGACCGGTTTTGACGAGGTCTCGTTGGTCTCGCTCTCGACGACCGACCATTCGCATATCGAGTCCATCCTGCGTCGATTGAATGAGCGTTACCGCAATACCGGGGTCTCCATCTCACTGCCTTCTCAACGCCTTGATGCTTTCGGTGTCCAGATGGCTAAGCTGGTCAGCGGCGAGAAGAAAAGCGGGTTGACCTTCGCTCCGGAGGCTGGCAGCCAGCGCTTGCGGGACGTGATAAACAAAAACGTCAGCGAAGATGACCTCTTCAGTTCAATTCAAGCAGCCTATTCTGCCGGTTGGCGCCGTTCTAAACTCTACTTTATGATTGGCCTACCCAGCGAGACCGATGC
>JAIRQI010000164.1 GCA_031256575.1 Coriobacteriales bacterium | reverse complement strand
ACTGAGGCGCAGGCTGCCATCGTCCGCCGTCAACCGGAGACTGTCGCTCGCACCTCGGTGATGCCTGTCGCTGCTATCGGCAACGACAGCTACTCCAACAATGCCGTGGAATTGAGTCGCAAGAAGAACCGCCGGCCGGCGATAGCTGTCGGTGTCTTGGCAGGTTTGCTGGTGCTCAGCCTGGTGGGCTTCTTCGTGTTCAACATGATGCATGACAATCGGCCGGACATGGTCAAGGTGCCAGATGTCATTGGGCAGACAGAATCCGATGCTATGCGAAATATCCAACTGGCCAACCTAGAGGTGGGCGAGGTCACCCACGAGGCCTCAGACACTGTAGCCAAAGACCGGGTAATCCGTATCGTGCCAGCCCCGAATGTCTTGGTGGAGCGCGACAGTAAAATTGACCTGGTGGTCTCGTCAGGAACCGAGCAACCTGTTACCAAACAGGTTCCCAACATCATCAACCTGACCCCGGACGAGGCCCGCCAGCTGCTGGACAGCGAAGGCTTCAATAACTCCTACATTGGGGAGAAGTTCCACGACAGCATCGAAGCCGGACGGGTCTGCGAGCAGTCTCCGAATGCCAACAGCATGGCTGAAGAGGGCTCGACAATACGTTACTATGTGAGCAAAGGCAAGGAGACCAGCTCAATACCATCGGTGGTCAATCAGAGCGCTGATGATGCTGAACGCAATCTCTTTGATGCTGGCTTCGTCGTCGAGTTCGCCTCGACCAGGGAGTACAGCGATACCGTGCCAGCCGGTTCTGTCATTCGCCAGTCACCTACCGCAGGCACCACAGCTGCCAAAGGTACAGTGGTGAGGCTGACCCTCTCCGATGGGCCAGCTCAGGTGCAGGTGCCGTCAGTGGTTGGCATGACACCAGAAGCAGCCACCATGGCCCTGCAGGCAGTCGGTTTAAATGTATCTTTCGATTATCAGGAGACAACCAGCTCGGCAGACGTTGGCAAGGTCCTAACCACCAGTCCGTCCCCAAGCAACTACGCCAACAAGGGCTCGACGGTGATTGTGGTGATAGGCAAGGAGGTTGAGGTAGTACCTCCAACTCCAAACCCCACCCCAACACCAGGTGGGCCTTAGACGAGCGGTGGGCGAGCAGAGTGCTTGACCTGTAGAAGGGTCCGTCAAGTTTATCTGAAAACTAGGGAGGTAACACATGCTAAACAACGAAGTCATCGATACCATCATGAATAAACGTCGGAGCTATAAGTTCTTCGATGGTCAGCCGGTCAGTGATGAGATACTTGAGACTATTCTGGCCTGTGGAAAGATTGCTCCGTCGGGGATGAACAAGCAATCCTGGCATTTTACGGTAATCAAGACTCCAGAGGCTATGGCCGAGCTAGGTCAAGACTTACTAGCAGCAGCCGAAAAGAGTGGCTTTGGTGGGCCAGGAGCTCCCGGTGCTCCTAGTACCCCTGGTGCTCCTGCTGCTCCAGGTGGGTCAAGCGGACCTGGCACCCCTGCTGCTCCGGGGGTTCCCACTCCACCTGCTGCTCCAGGTGGGCCAGGTGGGGCTTCTCCCTTTGCTGGTATGACAGCAAACGAACGTACCCGTAATGCTCCACTGATGATAGTTGTCTCGGCAGATTCAGATGATATGTGTGGTCATATTGATGCTCCGCTGGCTATGCAGAACATGCTGCTCGCTGCGGCTTCGCTAGGCCTGGGCACTGGTTGGGACTTCTTTGTCAACCTGAATTTCTTCGAAGGCCCGGATGGTGCTGCTAACAAAGCTAAATACCAGATACCAGCAGGATACAAAGCCTATTGCGCCTGCTATTTTGGCTACCAAGATAAAAACCAGCCAGAACGCGACCGTGGTCCCAGACGCGAAGGAACCGTCACCATCCTCTAAAGGCTGATACGTAAAGCCATCTGATGACACAGTAAGCGATTGGCTGAACAAGAACTACGTAACGACTATTAGTACCAAGCTTACCCCCATAGCTTCTAGAAGCCTCTTCACTGTGAAGAAGCTTGATTTTCTTTATCTTTACCTAATAATGTCTACTGACTACAGAAGCATTACAAAGTAAGCTGTTGCACCAAACAGTTTTTTTGTCGTGAGTTTGATGTGGTTGATTCGAGCTTGCCTGCTATATCGATAGCTGAAAGTACTCAATAAAGCTGCGACTCCCAGATACAGAGACGATGTAGAAAGAATACCCATTTACTACCTTAGCCTCGCGCCAAGAGTACGTATCGGTTGGTATGTTGTATTCCTTTATCTCATAAGTTGTCAGGTTATACTCGTACAGAACATCCTTTTGATCGTAGGTATTACCGAAGTAAAGATTGTGTAAACCGATACATGCATTTGCAAAGTCTCGATCTCGATTCTCCGGTCTCTCGAAATCACTAATCATAACGTCATCTCCATCATCCTCCAGCCGGAATACTGCTGCTGGGAACCTGGTAGTGTAAAATATCTGGCCATCTACCAGAAAGATGCCATCGATCATCGGCACACCGCTATATGGTTTGTCTTTACTAGGCTCACCATCTCCACGCAATAACTCGATTTGGTTTGTAGCCAAATCCTTCCGGAATATTGAGAAGGACTTTCCGGCTTTCTCTATATAGTAGAGATAATTGTCACAATAAAAGCAGCTCACAGCATCGTAAGCGAACATCTCAATTTCACGGGATTGCATATTGTATCTGTAATAGCTGTATGAGCCGACAGAAAAACTAAAGTAAACAAACTCTTGATAAACAACAACATTACTAAATCCCGAAGCCCGGATTGACTCGTCGATATCATCTAAACTTAAGATTCTTCTTTGATTAGCTCCCTCTAGATCAACACAATATATTACAGAATAGTTTTCACAGTAAAAGACGAAACCACTATCTATATTGAAAAGCTTGATATCGGTGCTTTCAACAAGTATTGTTGTTGATTCATTAGCTTTGTCATACCTCTCTATTCCTGCTTTTGAGATATAGAAGACACTCTCATCGGTCTCAGTCAGTGATCTGGTCTCGATGACCCTGTCTGCCCAAAATGAAATCTCAACTATAGTGTTATCGCTGTCTTCTGCCTCCACTAATGATGTGGTTTTCATAACAGTATCAAGAAATGTGACATTTTCATCTGACGTAGAGCATCCGCCAAGAGGGATGGCTACAGTTATACATAGAAATGTAAGAAGAATTCTTAAAAGTTTCATAATCACTTTTCTTTATCTTGTCATTTACATCATCCAACAGAATCGGAGTGTTGGATATACTCAGGTGTATATTACTCTCAAGATAAACCCTACAGTATCCAGCAGTCAGGTTTCTACTAATTTGCCATATTAAGGAAGGAAAAATTTCTTGACATAAACGGTAATGGCTGTTAATAACTCTCACCAGCTCCTACTGTACCTAACAGACCTCGAGTTCTAGGTGAGCTTCACTGTCGCAAGCTGTTTACTCACCTGGTCTAGTAGACGCTTGACAAAAATAAAGTAGTTGGTGAATGAAAAGCAACCAAATCGGCATTTTTTCGCGTGTTGTCATGAAGGATGTTCAAGGCAATCTTACATAAGTGCAGGTCAAGAGCATGTGGATAAATACAAGGTTTTCTCCCCAGAAAGAAAAATGCCGATATGGATGCTTTTCATTCACCAACTGCCTAGTTTTTGTCAAGCACCAAGGTCGCATTAGTTATGGGGGAGTCTTACACCTCTGCTATGTCCTGAAATTGATTGCGTTGGAATAAGCTATCAGGATTTCCTCCACATTGCGACGTTGCTTTGGCTGCTAACCTTGCAATGAGGGTACATAACCTGACTGGTCAGGTAATCTGGCTACATAGCTCTGCTTACCCAGTAGTGAGGGTACACAACCAAGTGTTCCATAACTGTTCGCTTTCAGGAATCAGGTGCTTTCAACTTGAGCAATGCATGATGACATGAGCGTAAGCACTAGGCACATCAAGATGGTTCTTTCTACAAGCTTTGTCACGGCTTCCTCGTCTCGTGATTGTGTTTGTGTGTTTGGCATATTGTAACAATTCCGCAAATCCTAGCATTTCTCTAGGAATTGACCTCTGCTTGCTTTATACTGAGCCATCATCTTTTACTTGTATAGGGTTAGGTATAAAACGAGGAGGCCCAAATATGCCCAAGCAAATATATCTGGATAATGCGGCGACCACCGCAGTACTGCCAGAGGTAGTCCAAGCCATGTTGCCATATTTTACGGAAACCTATGGCAATCCGTCATCGCTATATGCTGTTGGTCAAGACGCTCAGGCTGCCATTAGCGATGCCCGGGAACGCATTGCTGCCCACCTCAATGCCAATGCTGCAGAAATCTACTTCACTGGCAGTGGATCCGAGGCGGATAACTGGGCACTGAAGGCAACTATGGAAGCCTATCAAAGCAAAGGTCGCCATCTGATAACCTCTGCCATCGAGCATCATGCCATCTTGCATAGCGCGGAATGGCTAGAGAAGAACGGCTGCGAGGTCACATACCTACCGGTGGACGCTGATGGCCTGGTCAATCCTGCTGACCTGCAAGCTGCTTTGCGACCAGATACAGTCTTGGTCTCAGTCATCATGGCTAATAACGAGATTGGTACCATCCAGCCAATCGCCGAGTTGGCAGCTATCACCCATGCTAACGGCAGCCTGTTTCACACTGATGCTGTACAAGCTATGGCTCATTTGCCCATTGATGTTCAAGCGATGGGTATTGATATGCTTTCGGCCTCTGCTCATAAATTTCATGGGCCGAAGGGTGTCGGACTGCTCTACATCAAGAAAGGCTTGAAGCTGCGCTCCTTCATTCATGGTGGAGCCCAGGAGCGCAAGCGTCGTGCCGGCACTGAAAATGTACCTGGCATTATGGCTATGGCAGCGGCTCTTGACCTGGTCATGCCCTCCTTGGCTGAGCGGGCTGAAAAGGCCAAGGCTTTGCGCGACCATCTGATTGAACGCGTCTTGGCAGAGGTACCATATAGCCGCTTGAACGGCCATTTATCTCAGCGTTTACCCAACAATGCTAATTTCAGCTTACAGTTCATCGAAGGTGAAAGTATCTTGATGATGCTGGCAGCACAGGGAGTAATGGCTTCCAGCGGTTCAGCTTGCACCTCCGGGTCATTGGACCCCAGCCATGTATTATTGGCAATCGGTCTGCCCCATGAGATTGCTCACGGTTCCCTCAGGCTGACCCTCGGGGACGACACCACCATCGAAGATATCGACTACACGGTCGAAGTTATCAAGACGGTTGTCGAGCAACTGCGCTCAATGAGCCCCCTTTACGAAGATTTTCAAAGAGGTAAGAAGCCAATCTCAGCTATCCGCTAGACCAACGGCTATCCACCTAACCAACGGCAATCCGCTAAACCAACGACTATCCGCGAGACGAACAAATTGTCAACTAGACCACCAACTATCCGCCTAACCATCAGCTACCCGCTAGACCAGCATTTATCCGCAAGACACACGATTAAGGAGTCAGGATGTCTTATTCAGAAAAGGTCTTAGAGCACTTCAACAACCCTCGCAATATGGGTGAGCTGGCAGATGCCGATGGTATCGGCACTGTTGGCAATGCCCAGTGCGGAGATATCATGCGCATCTATCTGGACATCGATCCAGACGGTTTCATCACCGATGTTAGTTTCAAGACCTTCGGCTGCGCTGCTGCGGTAGCGACATCTAGCATGGCTACCGAGTTGGTTAAAGGCAAACACATCAGCGAGGCAATCAAGATTACCAACCAAGCGGTCTGCGATGCCCTGGACGGTCTACCAGC
>JAIRQI010000124.1 GCA_031256575.1 Coriobacteriales bacterium | reverse complement strand
AAGTACAACAACCTGAACACCGTCTACAACATGAATGGCAGCCCGGCTAACTACGGCTTGGGGTCAAACGACCGCTATTACGTGAACGGGACAGCCGCCAGCTACGATTTAGTCAGCAGTCTTATCCGCATCCTGCAAGTTCCTTCGCTGAGTGTCAGCACTGCCATCAAAAATGCCTGGACAAACGACCAGTATGTGTCATCGGCCATCGTTCCGGCTAAGCCGGGCAGCGACCTTTATGTGCGCCTCAGCCTGACCAACAGCGGCAATACCGACCTCGATAACATCCGTCTCTACGACATCCTGCCATATGACAGCGACCCCCTGGGTAGCTCGGGCAATATGGCCTTTGTCTCGGTCACAGCGACCAGAGGCACTCCGCAAATCTACTACGCCAACGCCAGCAATAGCCTGCCGACTTACGGAAGCCATGGTTCAAGTGGCCTTGACCTGCAAGCCGCGAGTTTCTGGGATAGCTGGAGCCAGGCCAACCTGGCTGACCAGACCCGGGCCGTGCTGCTGGACTTCGGCCAGTCGCTGACCTTAGAAGCGGGCCAGACAGTGCAGATTGAGCTGCATTTCATGATTCCCGCGGGCGATGGCCTGCACGGCTTGAACCAGTTCTACTACTCGGCGCGCGAGGCCGACGACTACTCGGTGCAAATCAACATCGTCAGCCCCCAGCATGGCTTCTCAACCGACGTCATCGCCCTGCGCTACCAGGCTAATCTACCGCAGCTGCTGGTCAGTGCCGGCAGCCTGGCCAATTTGCCCAGCGACCTGGTTTCCCTCTTCAACAGCGACCCGGCTGTAGACATCGGTAGTGGGGAGAAGGACGCGCTATTGGTTCCGTCCACCGTGCCGACCTTGGCTGGCTATCAGTTCGTCGGCTGGAACACAGCAGCGGACGGCTCAGGGCAAAACTGGTCGGCTGGCAGTGTGATTCAGTTCACCAGGCCAGGCGGGTCAGTGAATCTCTATGCGCAATGGCAGGGCAACCTGATATATATCAACTACGACTTGAATGACTCTGCTGCTGACCCCGCGAATCCCTTTACTCCGCTGGCAGGCTCAACCCAGGCCTACTTTGGCGGCTTGATAGGCCAAAGCTATTCTCCTGAAGGCGACCTGGTAGATGATGAACCTGGCGATGTGGAGAAAAGCTCGCGGGGTGGAGAGCCGAGTGGTGGCACTGGTGGCATCGAGCTGCAGGGTGGCGAGCCGGGAGGTAGCGGCGACCCGAGCGACAGCACTGGTGGCATTGAGCTGCAAGGTGGCGAGCCGGATAACGGCGACGACGACCAAGGTGCCAGCAGTAGAGCTGGCAGCAGTGATGACCAGAGCGACGACAGCCAAGGTGACAACAGCCAGGGTGCAATTGACCCCTTGTCCTTGAATGATGCTAACTATGAATTGTCATTGGCTCAGATAGTCAGCCTGTCTATCAGTTTACTGGATGATGGCAATACAGTGTTTAGAAACCCCGGTAACCCAATCCGCTCAGGCTATATCTTCAAGGGTTGGTATGAAAGCGTCTCCTTGGCGGAGGCCTACCAGCCCGGAACAGCCTGGAACTTCTCCACAAGTGTTATTACTAACCCTTGGGGATATGGCTCTACCAAGACTCTTTATGCCGGTTGGGAGAAGATAGCAGTCGACCCACCAGTCACATATGTAGTCAGCTATTACAGCAACGGCAGCACCTTAGGGTCTGTTCCTGTAGACAATGACAACCCGTATGTCAGTGGTAGCTTGGTCACGGTGCTTGGTCGCGGTACGCTGGCTCGGGACGATTACCGTTTCATGGGTTGGGCCTTGTCGGCGAGTGGCTCAGTGGCTTATCAGCCTGGCGCTCGTTTTACGATTACCGCAAATACCGCTTTTTATGCTGTCTGGCAAAGGGTGGAGTCGCCGCCTATCGTTGTCACTGGCTATTCCGTCACCTACCTGCCAGGCCAGCACGGCAATTTTGCACCGCAGACCATCCGTGGCTTGTTGGCTGGAGCTGCCACGCCGGCTGCTCCGCAGGTGGTAGCTGAAGCCGGCTGGGAGTTCACCGGCTGGAGTCCGGAGCGAGCAGCTACGGTCAGCGGCAACGTTATCTATGTCGCCCAGTGGTCAATCAATGCCCACACGGTTACCTTTGTCGATTGGGATGGCACTGTGCTGAAGACCGAGCGGGTGCTGCACGGCAGCAATGCTACCGCGCCTGCGGTGCCAGTGCGGTCTGGATTTGTCTTCACCCGCTGGGACAATGATTTCTCTTCTGTCACCTCTGACCTCACTGTTCAGGCTATCCACTACCTAGACAACATCAGCCAGGAACCGCGCGAGGCCGATGATGGCACAATAGTGCCTGGTGATAGCCAGGTGCCCCTCTTTGGAAATAACGACTACTGGGCTCTGATGAACCTGGCTTTGGTGGTCGTTGGTATCGGACTCGCGCTTTATGCAGTGATTTACAAGCTTCCTGTCCGCCGCCGTCCGGGCGATGACGGCTTGCCGTCGCAAGCTACAGGTGGCGCGAGCGGCGCTTCGCGTGGCGCAGGCGGCGCTGCTCAAGGAGCTGCGCAAGGAGCTGTAGGCGGCAATGCCAGAGCCAGTCGCGAGGCGTATCAGTCACAGACAGAGCCAATCCAGCCAGCCTGGCTGGTGACAATGGTCATCCTAGCCATAGCTGCAGCGGTGCTCTTCATCCTCACCGAAGACCTCCGCAAAAATATAGCTCTGGTAGATTTTTGGACTATCGTCCACGCTTTGATTCTCTTGCTGGAAGTTATTGCGATGGCTTTCGCTCTCCGCAAGACCGAACCGATCGATGACTCTCTAGCCAAAGCCTGATGCCTGAGAGTTGGTAGTTATTGTCTGAACTAGCGAGATAGCGCTAACTGCAGTAGCTGGTTTTGTGGAGAAACAATACGCCTAGAAGACTTCATCCGCGAACACCCAGACCTGATGCCTAGAGAGCAATACACCGAGGAACTAGGCTGGCTAGGCATTGATTTAAGCTGACTAGGTATAGAGTAGCGGAGAGAAGCACTACCAACACCGTGTGCTGTATACATACAGAAGGAAAAATGCTTGTAAGAAGCTGAGGTTCGCCAGGAGATAAACCAATCGGTTTTGGTTTTCACCTCAGTATTCAGGTGATATGATAATAAAGCTTAAGAAATATTGTAATATCTTGAATTATGTCAAAGGAGGCTTGCTCCCATGACCCTAGCTCTGGATTATGACTTGGTCGCTCTAGAAGAGTGTATTGCTCAATTGGGTAGCTCCGAAGAAAGCGCCATACTTCCAGCCGAAGTGGCTGATACAGATACAAGTGGCGGTGGCACTACACTACCCAAAGTCCTTGAGCTCCTGCAAGCATACAGTACGCTCTTGCAAGAAATAAAGAACCTACATACCGTCACGGTTTCCTATTTGCGCAAAGCCAGTGAGAATATTGAAGCTGCTGACCAGGAATACGCCCAGTACTATCAGTAAGGGAGACGTAGACCTATGCGAAAAGACTTTTCCGACACAGCCAAAGAGACCTTAATAAAACTGGTGAAAGAGGTTGAAGATGAGCAGTGGAGCACTTTCACTGACTGGCTTGGTGACCTCTTGTTTCTATATGACTGGGACATCGCAGATTATGTGAACGATGTTGACAATTACTGGAAGCATACGATTGACAATGAGAATTACACCGCTGCTGACATCGAAAGAATATTCGCCGCAGCCGACGCAGTTGACGCTGAGCATGGTGTGGCGCTACAGGCCCAAATAGATGCCGTGAACGCTCAAATAGAGTATGTTAAATCAATCTCTGCAGCAATCAGCACGCCGGGCGGCATGTCACCGAGCGGGCTTCAGACAATTGTGGATAAAACCTACGCTCTGATTGATGCAACAGTTGCTGCCTATATAGAGACATTGAGAGATCAAGTCGGGGTAGATGCTGATGGCAACCCCATCTACCAATATGAATATGATTACATCAGAACCCTAATGCTATTCGATCCTAAAGACTTGACCTGTGAGCAGTACCTAGCGCTGATTGCTGTGTTCGAAGAAATGGATATCGAGAGCAAGGAACTATTCATCGAGGCATCTTATATATACTACGATACACCTGATACATATGCGTTTACAGACGGTTACAGAGTATATAACTGGGAGTTAAGCCCAGTATTTCAGACTATGGCTGAAATCAGCAAGACAGAACTAGCGAACGCAGGGATTACCCGGGATGATCTATGCAATATTGACAATCCTGATTATATGCTGATGAACAACAAGGTCTTTTCCAGTATGTTGTTGATGAATATCGCCCTGTATGGCAAGAACTGCATAGTAGTTGAGCCCGATGGTTCGATACTCATGTATTCGCAGGGTCCTTTTCCAAACATTGAAATAGTAGAAACATACACTGAGGGAGTTGATAAGAAGCCTTATGACTACAGTGTTTTAGGGGGAGGATTCAGTTTTGATTTATATCAGTTTCGTTCTTATATAGATCCATTACTAGATGAAACGGTGGTTAAAGACAATATCAGCAGGCTAGCACCAAGCCTTGGAGAAACTATTCTAGATTGCGCGGGTACTGTTGTCGAGACTGCGATCGGATTCGTTCCACGTTACGGTAATGCTTTTGGTGTTGTTGGTGGTGTAGTAGACATTAGTTCAACAATAAATGATTATGTTGTTGAGAACCAAGTCGCCGATTACACATATGGGGCGATAGACGAGGGTAATGCTGCTGCAGCTTTGTTTATGGGAGGTTCTTTGACAGTATCCCGAGATGGAAATGTTACAGGTTACAGCATTAGTTATCCTATTTATGATACTAAAACACTAGCTGTAGCATTTGAGGTATATGAAGAGAGAACAGGAAAGCAGCTGACAGTCGAATCTTTGTTGGACGGGACAGCCAGCCAGTCTGACGTTGATGCTTATGTTAGTTGGTACGCTTCTGGTGGTGATTACCTAGTCAACCAAGCTCTTTGGGGCTTAGGGGAGGATTAAGCATGAGAAAATCGACCGTAGCCATATCATTGGTGATTGCCCTTTTATGTGCTTATCCGTCTGGCATTCTTACTGGCTGTCAAGAGAAGCAAACACAGGAGGAGTTTCAAGTGGAATATAAAGATAGACTGTCAAACATGATCGTGTATATCGACCCAGAGTATTACATACCCGGCAGCGTTTATGCAGACCAGTGGGCGCCCGATTGTCTAGCCTACAGCGATCAACTGCTGGTGTGTATCCGTGCTTATGAGTTATTCGACGGAAGTAAAACCATCCCCACTTACGACGAAATGAAATTGCTTTATTCTGAATATGATGAAGCTGTTTATGAAGAGTTTATGGTACTGTACAGGTGGTATACAGCCAATAACCAGTTGTGTGTCCTAAATTACGGAAGAGCATTGCACACTGCTTTAAGGCTTTACGAAGCAGAGTATGGGCCATTTCGAGAGTCAGACCACTGGGCGAATGTAGAAGAGATGATACACCTAGAAGACTTCATCCGCGAACACCCTGACCTGATGCCTAGAGAGCAGTACGCTGAGGAACTAAGCTGGCTAGGCATAGACTAGCGAGTAGAAGCGCTACCAAAACCTTGAGCAGCATATATGTATTGAGGGGAAAGAGACATGCTAGAAACTGAGGTTCGCCAGGAGATTAGTCATTACCGACAACTGATTTCTACCAACAGCGAGAGGATAACGACGCACAATCGTGAGCTTGCCAAG
>JAIRQI010000083.1 GCA_031256575.1 Coriobacteriales bacterium | reverse complement strand
ATCACCAGTCCAGGTTTGGTTTTCAACACCCGCAAGAAATCCATGAACTTGCCCCGCACACCGGCGATACCAGTCGCCCACAGTGAGCTGACCAGGTCATTGATTCCGCTGCCTAGCATGCCCAGTACATAAATAATCACAAAAGTCGAAAGCCCGACAGTGTTGTCACCATACCAGTCCGCCCAGGGGCCAACCGCCATGCCTTGGGTGATACAGGCGGAGAATATCCCGTATATCATCCCGGAGGCGATGGCCAGCATCACTCCTTTCTTAAAGAAGCGGCTACGCAAGTTATGCATTGCTGCTTCTGCTTGCGGAGAAGGACTGTTGCTCATCTAGTACTCCTTTCGAGTGTACTTACCGGTTCTTTGCCAGCCCTGCGCGTGTTGTTCCAGCGCTTCACCGGCTTCTTATACCGGGTCCCTCATCCACCGGCTCATCTTGCTGGCTCCTTTAAGGCTGCTTGCCAGCCCTTAGGCTGCTTACCAGCCCTAGACCAGCTGCTCGCTGGTTCTACAGCAGCCGACACCAGTACAAAGCTGGCTGCTACCGGCTCTACACCGGCTGTTTTAGTTACCACCTGTACCGCCTGTACCGCCTGTGCCGCCTTTATCGCTTGTACCACCTGTGTACCATTTGCGTACTGTGTAAGTACTGCGTAGACAGCGGCTCTAGATAGCGATGCTATTGATGTAGTCGACCATGGCTTTCTCTTGCTCAGGGTCCAGCAGGCTGGGAGCAGCTGAACCAAGAATATGCTCTACCCGGTCATGGGCATTGTCCACGACATTGCGTTGACCGTCCGCTTCCCACTCGTCAATAGAACGCCAATCCGAGACTGTCGGTTCCCAATAGTCACGAAAATGATTGACAGTCGATTCACTGGTCAAAAAGTCAGTGTTGGGCTCGGCGTTAAGAAGGTCATCCATGCCTAGTTGTTCTTCGTTGAAGGTCAGGCCCTGAACCAGATGACGTACCCTGCCGACCAACTCGTCATCAAGCACAGTCTTCTCCAGAGAACAAGTCAAAAGGTTCGCCAGCGACCCGACTGTCTGGCTGGTCAGGTTGACCCCGGCTAGAGCGGTGTAGAGAAAACTCTGCATGGTCTCCATACCGGCCTGGTAGTCGATGGTTTTAGACGAGGTGACTCCAGTCTGGGAACGGGCTGGCAGCTTGTAGAAATGCTTGACCATCTGAACCGAAGCGGCCAGCATCAGGGCAGTATCCGGGCTGGCGCACTCCCAAGAAGCGGTGCGCATATAGCCATAGGTCAAAGAAGCTGATAGCACCACAGGCACTCCGGGCTTGATTAGCTGGGCTAAGACCAAGCCGGCCAAGTCCTCGGCGATGGTCAGTATCAGTGTCGAGAGTAGGAATATCGGGCTGGTAATGCCGGACATCGGCGCCGAGACAATACAAATCGGCTGGTTATGCTGGGCGTAGACCAGTATTCCATCACAGGCGAACTCAGAATAGAAATAGGGTGAATTCGGACAGACCGCATGCCAAGTGAAGTAGTTGTTCTGTACCCAATCCTTGCCGAATCCAATCTCAAAGAGCTTGAATATCTCTTCCTTTTTCTGGATAGTCTCCAGCTCCATCGGCGACAGGATTGGCTTGTCAGATGCTTTCAGCGATTCCAATGTGGTCCACAGGCTTTTAGTGCGTTGCGGCACATCATGGGGGCTGAAGGGAGCAAAACCGGCGATATCGACATTTTCGCAAGCTTGATAAATCTTCTGCATATCGGAGAAGTCTTTCAGCGTCGGCGAGCGACGATGCCCGTTGTAATCCAGAATAAAGACCTCACCACCAGCTGGGTGAATCAAGATACCTTCTCCCACTGTCACGGAGCGGGCTGGGTTGGGGGCAGTCAGCTTAAAGCTTCCAGGAACCAGGCTCAAGCTCTGCTCCACAATATTCTTGGGGATAAACACGGTCTGGCCTTCAACCTTACAGCCGTGCTGCTTGAAGATTTGCAGGCAGTCTTCTGATTCAAAGACGATGCCTTTCTGTTCCAGAAGCTGGCAAGCCTTGTCGTGCACTACCTGCATCTGGTCGTCGGTCAGGACGCGTAATTGACCTGCTACATTCATAGTCTTCTCCTTACTTCCTATTTCGTTTAAAGGCGAGCAGCGAGCTCGCGGATTTCAGTTTCGTGTTCAATCAGCCATAGACAGGAGTCTGAGAAATGCTGGCAGTAGAACAGGTACTCATATTGATGGGCGCTCATGTCGGCATACACCGAGCCTTGGGCCCAGCCATAGACATAAATCGGTGCCTGCAGCATAGCTTCGAAGAAGTATTGTTTTTCAATCTCGTTTAGAGGAGGAATGCGGCCGATGCTCAGGCAGTTCTGGTTGTAGGCTCGAACAAACTGCTCGACCCGATGTAGCTTTATCTCTCCAGAATTTGCCAGTCCCCAAGAAGCCAGGGTGTAATGCATGCCTAAGGTGATGTCGAAGAGGCGGCTGTCAACCATAGCCATGTCGTAATCGAAACTGCCGGATATCGATTCGTCCTCCCAGTATTTGAAGTTGCCGGCATGAAAGTCTAGGTGGCAAGGGCACATGAACATCTGTTGATAAGCCTCAGCAGGAATCGTGGCTAAAGCGCACCATTCATCGTATTTCGACTGGTAGGTATCCATGTATTCGGTGAACTTGTTATCCAGACCATGTTCAGCGTAGTAGACCCGATACTCCCGCAGTCGTCGCGGCAAATCAGCTATCAGGTCGTTCACGTGCATATCCTCATTGGTGCCTAAGATGTTGTCACCCCGCTGGCCTTGCGGGTCAAAATCAAAAGTCGAGGAATGAAATTGGGATAAAACCTCAGCGGCACTTTCAACGGTGATGTCTTTTAGACTGTCCACCGCCCAGTTGGGCATCCAGTCATAAATCTGCCGGCCATCGATATAGTTGAAGACGGCAAAGAAGAATTCATCGTGTTCGCCGGGGAAATCAATGGTTTGCACGACATAAGTCTTGCCATCCAGGGTGTCGATGGGAGCTGCTACGTATTGATTGCCATGGGCTTTGGCATGCCGCAGTAAACGATGCTCGAAGGTCAAAGCGTCTAAGGTCTTGCCTTTACGGTATTTGCGGACTATCCAGGTTTCTTTATGACCGTCCTTAAGTACATAGATGCCAAAAGTAGTGTTTACATAACCACCGAAAATCTGATAGACATCCAACAGCTCACCGATGTTGTAGTTATTTCTTAGGATTTCCGAGATAATCTTGTAGTAGTACTGCTCCTGCGAGGTCGCACTGATAGTGGCCAGAGACGCAGCGGTTGCACTCAGGTCCAAACCCAGCTTGCGCATATTGGCCGGGGTCGAAGGAGTGTAATGCTTCATCTCTTCAATAGCCATTTCGACACGATTGCCTGTTGCCATATTAAGCTCCCTTTCTTTGTATTGTTGGCGGTCAGGTCTAATACCTGGTTCTTTATACATTTAGGTAATTCACCAAGTACAGCGGATAAACCCTGCTACCTGACCCGGTACTGCTGACAGTCGGGAATCTATACATTGCACAGCTT
>JAIRQI010000078.1 GCA_031256575.1 Coriobacteriales bacterium | reverse complement strand
TGACTTGTTGTTATCGCCTTTCAACAACTCGCCGATTGCTCCGACTGTGGTAGCTAATCCCTGCATCTCTAGAGGCATGAATATCTTGGTTGCTGAGCCATTGGCCACATACTTCAAGGTCTCCAGATAGCGAATGGTTATCAGGTCCTGGGTGGGATTGCCGTCGTGGATAGCATCGTAGACGTTTCGGATAGCTTGCGACTCGCCTTCGGCGACCAAAATCTTCTGGGCCTTCTCCGCAGCTGCAATCTCTTTGATGGCAGTGGCGCGGCCTTCGGCTTCCAGAATCGCACTCTGCTTGGTACCTTCGGCGCGGGCGATGGCTGCTGCCCGGTCACCTTCGGCTTCCAGAATCATCGCCCGGCGGTCGCGCTCGGCTTTCATCTGGCGGTGCATGGCTTGGGTGACATCAGCCGGTGGCTCGATGCGTTGCAGCTCGACGCGGACTACCCTCACACCCCACTTGTCGGTGGCTTCGTCGAGGATATCCCGCAAGGTGATGTTAATCTTTTCGCGGCTGGTCAGGCACTCATCCAGCTGCATCTCGCCAATCACATTACGCAGGTTGGTCTGGGCCAGCTTAGTCGCTGCCAGGTAAAAGTTAGTGACGTTGTAAATCAACTTGAAGGGATCAGTGGCTTCATAGTAGACCACGGCATCGACGGTGACTGCCACGTTGTCTTTGGTGATGACTTCTTGGGGTGGAACATCGACGACATTCTCGCGCATATCTACTTTGGTAACGCGGTCGATGAAAGGAATCAGCAGGTGCAAACCAGGTTCCCAGACCCGGATGAACTTACCCAGGCGCTCGACCACTCCCTTTTCGTGCGGACGGATAATCCGGATTGCCCGGAACGCGAACACCAACATGACAATCAAGACGACCAGCCCGATTATCGCAATGATATTCACAAAGCCGCCCATGTTCAAACTAGCTAACATCTTTCCTCCTTCAGGTCTTCACTCCAACCGATGACGCGAGCACCCGACAACTCATGTAATGCAAGGTCAAGACGGCATCTAACTAGCAGCACTCTTCAGGTCACGCAGCAGGCGACAGGTGTCAGCAGGTACCAAACACCGAGCAGGTGCGAATCGCCAGCAAATACCAAACACCTAGCAAGCACCAAACACACGACCTCCTGTAGCAACTCACTGATAACGGCGAACAATCAACCGGGTCCCATCGACACGCATGATGTAGACCCGCTCACCAACCAACAGCTCGTTGACCAGATGCTCCAGACCGGGTTCTAAAACGATGTTCCAGAGGTCGCCAGCTACCTTGGCCCGGCGCATGCCCAAGGGAGCAGGATGGTCGATGATTACCGCATCCATACCAATCAACCGGTCGACTCCAGATTTAGCCGATGACCCGCGAGACAGACGGTTAGCCAGCGGTCGGCAAGCCGCCAGAGAGATAATCGAGACCAGGATAAAAATCACCCACTGCCAAATCAGCCCCAGACCGCACAGGTTGGCAATCATCGCCGCAGTAGCACCAACGGCAAAAGGAAGTATAAAAAAGGTGACTGACATCATTTCACTGATAAACAGTGCGGCAGCTAGAATCAACCAAATCCAAAACCAGAGATCCATGTTGCCTCCTCCCAACGCTAGATGACCTTTCCATTATCGCATAATTAGGCTGCTCTTGGCTGCTCATGGGCTATAATCGTAAGCTTAGAAACCGCCAACAGACCCCCGATTCAAGAGAGAATGCCATGCGCCAACAAATCGAAGCATTGGTTAGCCAAACCCTCCTGTCCCTGATGGTAGAAGGGGTTTTCAGCAAGGTCGAGCTACCCCAAGACTTCATCGAGCGGCCGCGTGAGAAGTCCCACGGCGACTGGGCCTCAACCATTGCTCTCAAACTCTCGAAAGCTCTAGGCAAAAACCCACGCGAGATTGCCGAGACCATCGCTGCCCGCATCGCCACCGACCAGCGCATCGCCCAAATTGAGGTGGCTGGCCCCGGATTCATCAACATCACCCTGGCCACGCCAGCTCTGCAAGCCGAGATTATCGCTGCCCACAGCCAAGGCTCTAACTACGCTCGCAATAACAGCGGAGCAGGCCGACGGGTGAACGTCGAGTTCATATCCGCCAACCCCACAGGCCCGATGCATGTCGGACACGGGCGCTGGGCCGCGCTGGGTAATGCCCTCTGCAATATCCTCGAGCACAGCGGTTGGCAGGTCACCCGGGAGTTCTACATCAACGACGCCGGCCACCAGATGGACGTCTTCGCCAATTCCGTCCTGCTGCGCTATCGTGAGTTGGCCGGCGAGCAAATCAACATCCCCGACGAGTTCTATGGCGGAAGCTACATCAAAGACATCGCCCAGACGATTTGGGATGCGGAAGGTGACATCTGGTTAACTGGGGAGAAAACCGCGTCTGCGGCTGCCGAAAAAGAGCCTGGCACAGAATGGCCTGTTCGGCTAGAGCATTTTCGCGAATGTGCCTACCAGTTGATGCTCGAAGACATGCAGAGCCTCTGCCAGCGTATCGAGGTGCCTTTCGACATCTGGTTTTCCGAGCGGACGCTTTACCAGGCAACTGAAGCGGGAATCAGCCCGATTGAGAGGATGCTCGAGCGTTTAGCCGAACGCGGCTATCTGTATGAGCAGGACGGGGCGACCTGGTTTCGAGCCACCGAGTTTGCTGACGACAAGGACCGGGTGCTGGTCAAATCCGACGGCAGCTATACCTATTTTTGCCCGGATATTACCTACCATCTGGATAAACTGGAGCGCAATAACGGCGGTAGTGAATACTTAATCAACATCTGGGGAGCCGACCATCACGGTTACGTAGCACGCATGCAGGCGGCGCTGGCAGCTTCCGGCCATCCGGACTGCCTACGCGTACTGCTCGGTCAGTTGGTCAATCTGTACCGCGCCGGTGAGGCTGTGCGGATGAGCAAGCGCACTGGTGAGATGGTCACTTTTGCTGAGCTAATCGACGAGGTAGGAGCCGACGCTACCAAGTACCTGATGCTGACACGTAGCTCTGACCAGGCCATCGACTTCGATATCGAGGCCGCCAAGCGGGCCGACGCCAGCAATCCGGTCTACTATGTCCAGTATGCCCACGCCCGCATCTGCTCCCTCTTGCGCAAGGCTGAGGCTCAAGGTTTGACTTCAGACCATCCGCTTGAGGCTTCAGATTTGGCGGGGCTCGTCGATGTCTCCGAGCTGGAGCTGGCTCGCATCTTCGGCCGCTTAGAGGAGGTCATCGAATCGGCTGCCCGCGACCTGGCTCCCAATCGCTTGACCAGCTACGCGGAGGAACTGGCGCAAGCCTTCCACAGCTTCTACACCCGCTGTCCGGTTCTGACTGAAGAGCGAGGCCTAGCTCTTGCCCGCCTCTGTCTGGCTGAGTCAACCCGTAGCGTGTTGGCTTTGGTTTTGGGCTTGATTGGAGTGCAGGCACCGGAACGTATGTAGGAGTACTTGAAGCAGACGCGCGTGCAGCACGAGTTGTGCGAAGGCTGACGCTGACGCGTGTGCTGCGCGAGCACCGCATAGAACCAACGCAGGACTAACTATCTAGGAGAACCTGACCCGGGAGGAGAAAACCGATGGCCCATCTCGACCACGACCCAGAAGCCCAAGCAGACCTGCTGTCATTTGCCGACCTGACCCACATTGCCCCTCTGACCAGCCAGATTAATGCCGCTGGGCACCTGCAAATCGCCGCAGTCGACCTGGTTGATTTAGCCCACCAAGAGGGAACAGCCCTCTATGTCATGGACGAAGCGCACCTGCGCCAGCAACTGCGTACCTATCTGGATAGCT
>JAIRQI010000034.1 GCA_031256575.1 Coriobacteriales bacterium | reverse complement strand
TCAAACAGCTCCTTGGGTAGCAGGTCGACTAATTTGCTACGTTGTTGTATCAATTTGTTTATCTGGGCTTCCAGTTTCTCGATACTTTGATTCAAAGACCCGGTCAGCTCAGTTTGTTTATTCTGCATCTGGCTAATACGTTCATCCAGCTGGCTCTCCACCTCGCCGATTTTTGCCAGTCCCTCATTCAGCACACCGATGTCGAAAGCTATCTTTTCAGTCCGCTTGGCTAGACTGTCAATCTCTGCCGCCAAGAGGGCGACTTCTTTGTATTTCGAGCTATTCTCCTCAATCTGTGTTTGGCTATCGTTGATACGCTCCTTGAGCATCTGGTCCTCATCGTAGAGCGCCTTGATGCTCATTTCTTGGCGTAAGCGTAACTTGGCTACCTGTTCGGCTTTCTTGGCTAACTGCTCATCGGTGTTGGCTAGCTCAGCCAGTTTCGGCCGCTGGGGCAAGGCCTCCAGCTGATTATTCAACTGTAACAGCAGTTTATCGACATCTACCAGTTTTAGTAGGGTCTCTCCCTGGGTAGCCGGGCTCATATTCAATTCCTACCTTCTATGGTCGATTGGTCCTGGCTCGACATACACCAGGAGGTGTTGGGCTGTTCTGTGTACAAATATTCGATATTTACGACGGTCAGCAAAACTGTTTATGCTCCTTTAGCCAAAACCGAAAACTTGCCTAATGAGCATAACACAGTGCATGGTCTTGTCACAAACCAACTGGGTCAGATTATCTTGCCAATCACCGCGATTAACGGCCGCGTCCAGGCGGCTTCCATGTGTTTGCGTACCTCCAGCAGCGAATCAATTATCGCCAGGTTCTGCGGACACTTGCGTTCACAGGCACCACAGGCTTGACACTTGCTCGGACCGCTATAGCGTTCTGGCTGATGCGGACGAATTCCGGAGAAGTACTGGGTGTAGCCAGAAACCAAGCCTTGTGAGTAGCGGGTGTTGTACGCGTTGAAACAGTCTGGGATATTCACTCCGTGGGGACATGGCATACAGTAACTGCAGCTTGTACAAGGTATCCGATAGGATTTCTGGATTATCTGGATAACCTGGTCCAGCGCTTTATGCTGCTCTGGGCTAAGCAGGCCGACGCTAGCCTGGTCAGCGGTAGCCAGGTTCTCAGCCAATTGTTCAGCACTATTCATACCGGACAGCACTACTGTCGGCTCGGCTTGGTCCCAAATCCAATTGAAGGCCCAGGAAGCCAGTGAAGCATTCGGGTCAGCGTTTTTTAAAACCGCGCTCGCCGCAGCCGGCAAGCCTGTTGCCAGCTTGCCACCCCTAAGCGGCTCCATGATAACAACCATCAGACCCTTTTGCTGAGCCGCTTTCAACCCAGTCATCCCAGCCTGGTAGTTGACATCTAGGTAGTTGTATTGAATCTGGGTAAACTGCCAGGCATAAGCATCTAAAAGCTCGAGAAAATCATTCTGCTTGCCATGAAAGGAGAAGCCAATCTGGCTTATCTGGCCACTGGCTTTTTTCTTGCTAATCCATTCTTCTATACCCAAGCCGACCAGCCGCTGCCAGCTGGCCAGGTCTGGCAGGTTATGAATCAGATAGTAGTCAATCCGTTCTGTCTGCAGACGTTTTAGCTGCTCCTCGAAGATGCGGTCCAAGTCAGCAGCACTCCTGACCATCTGGTGAGGCAGTTTAGTGGCCAGATAAAGCGAGTCCCTGAGCCCAGTAGCCTGCAAAGCCTTACCAAAAGCCTGCTCGCTGCCGGCGTAAACGTAAGCGGTGTCAAAGTAATTCACTCCGGCTTGAACCGCCTGCTTAAGCAGTCCTGTAGTCTGCTCCTGGTCAATCCCAGTAATCCCTCTCGGCAGACGCATCAAACCAAACCCGAGCACCGACAACTGATTACCGCTCTGGGGGTCAATTCTATACTGCATCTTTTCTCTCCCTACTTAAAGTTTTTCATGTGGATAAGAGCCTGGCCTTGATTTTCTTGTGAGCTCGATTATCGAGCGAGCTCGATTATCGAGTGAGCTCCTTTTATCGAGGCGCTATGCCAGTGTTGCTTGCAGCTCTGGAAGTCTATCCGGTAATGCATTTTTCCTCCCTACCTAGCTGATAGCTTGGTAGCCTTTCTACTCGCAAGCTCACCGAGTTACCTATTTACCTCAGTTCATCCGGCTCACCAAATAGCAGCTATGAATTCGCGCCCGGCGCTTAAAGTCGGGTGGCAGAGTCGTCGCGCTGATGTCCTTGAGGGCGACTTTGGCTTTGCTTAGCTGCTCCAGGTCAGGCTTAAAGCTACGAAAATTAGTACTGAATACCGCCAGACCGTCGCGGGTCAGAAGCCGCGAGACGGCGATTAACAGCTCCACATGGTCGCGTTGGACATCCCAGGTCTTATCCCCCATCCGATTGGAATTGGAGAAGGTTGGCACATCCACGAAAATCAAGCCGAAGCGACGCGGAATAGAATCAGGTTTGGAAACCGAAACAGAGCGGATAACTTGCTCAGGTTTGGAAGCTAGCGACCGGTTCTGCTTCTCTAGCTGCCGGTTCTGCTTCTCCAGCTGCAGGTTCTGCTTTTCCAGCTGCCGATTTTGCTTCTCTAGCGGCCTGTTCTGCTTCTCCTGCTTCACTGATTGGCTGCTCTTGCCTTTGCTTGTTGAATGGCTTTCATTGTCTGTGGTGCGGTTGCCAGCCGTATAGGTCAAAGCCCGGCGTTCATGTAACCAACGCAAGACATCGGCCTGTATAAACTGCAATTCTGGCTGGTTGGTGTCAGACATTGCTAGGTTTCGGCGGCTGGCCTTGATTCGCCCACTATTCAAGCTCATGTTCCGCTCTGCCCAGTTCAAGTAGGGTCTGGAGAGGTCGACGGTCGTCACGCTTTTTGCTCCACCGGCAGCCATATAGACACTGGCTGTTCCAGTGTAGGCAAAGAGGTTCAAGCAGTCCTGCTCTAAAGCCATCTGCCGCAGCATCGAGCGGGTGATTCGGTGGTCTAAGAAGATACCGCTGTCCAAACGGCTGGCCAGGTCTACCTCAAACAGCAAGCCGTCTTCTTCAATCAGGTGCACTGCAGAGTTACCAGCAAAATCAGCCTGGCTGTATTGAGAGCCGCCCTTGGACTTCTCCCGTCGGTGAAAAAATACCTGGTCTGTGGCAATTCCAAGCACGGCCGGAGCAATACGCAGGACTTCTGCCAGGCGGGCATTGGCTAGCGCCAGGTCAATCTCGGCTGGTGCCCGGTACTCTGTGATACTCAACCAGCGTTTTTCAGCATCGGCTGTGTTTGCCGCTCCCTGGTAGAGGTCGATTGAGACATTGTAGTCTGGCAGGTCGGCGTCATACAGGCGGTAGCAGTTAACGCCCGCCCGACGGGCCCATTTTTCGCGATGCCGAGCCATCTTGGTCAAACGGTTGGCAAAGTCCGTCGCTAGCGGGACAGACGGGTTTTTCAGGCTTGAGCTGTCTTTGCGGTCTTCTCCCCAGTCGTTCTGGTTTTCTCGCTTATCAGGTGCTTCAAGTAAAGCTGAATGGTCAGGTTGGTTGCTTGATGCTTCAGACTGGGTGTGGGAACCAGGCTGGTTAGTCGGAGATTCAAGCTGGGCATGGTAGCCAGGTTGGTTAATCTGAGTTTCGGGTTGGGCGTAAGTGTTATCAGTCTGCTTGACGGAAGCGCTCTTTTTTTGAGCGCGGTTGCCGACCCCTTCAGTACTTGGTTCGGCAACTTCTTCTCGCCAGACTCGGATGGTAGTCGACAGGGGGCCGCTCATGGTCGGTAACTGCAGGCTCGGCGCAGAGCCAAAGGCAGCATTCAGGTATGCTTCAGAGAGGTCGTCTGGAGTGATAATCGCTGCGTCCATTCTGCCGGAATGGCTCTTGACCAATCCCCCCAAGGCGGCATACAGGGCTGGTAGCTGTGCAGTCGTCGCCAGGCGTTGGCCGTAAGGCGGATTGGTGGCTAAAAGCCCCCTTTGTTCTGCCAAAACCGCAGGAAACCGGTACTCTCCGACATCCGCCAAAGTGAAGTCAATCAGCTTCTCAACACCCGCTCGCTTGGCACTCGTGAGAGCAACTTGCAGAGCCTGAGAATCGATGTCACTCGCTAAGACTAGAGGCTGGGACAACTCTCTTAGCTCGCTAAGCCGCTGCTCCGCCCGCTCGTCAGCCTCGTCCAGCAAAGCTTGCCAGAGCTTGCCATCAAAGCCTAACCAGCCGCTGAACCCCCAGTAGTCGCGCAGCAGCCCGGGTGCCCGGTCGCTGGCAATCAGCGCCGCTTCGATAGCAATGGTGCCTGAGCCACACAGCGGGTCACACACAAAGCTCAGGGATGGCTTGGGTATCTGCTTCTTTGAGTCGTTTACGGCCGTCTGCTGACTGCTGTTACAGGATAAAGCAGCTGCTGGCAAATCTGTATCGCCTTCCGCTTGCTGGCAGTTTGTTCCTGTTCTTGCGGGCTGCTGGTAACCTGGGTCTTCATCAGTTGCTTGTTGGTTATCTACAGCGGCTCTGAAAGTCGCTCCTTGGCGCTTTGGTTTATCTGTGGATAAACCCCAGCCAGCAGCAGCCAACATTGATGCTGCCAAGGTCTCCCGCAAGGGAGCGACAATCGCCGGACTGGGTACCCGGTAGGCGCGACGATGCAGAGGCTCGCCAGACAGGTCGATAGCAATGGTGGCTTTTGTCTGGCGCAGCAAGACGTTGACCAAGACATCCGGTCGCTGGGAATCGACATCCGGCCGACGGCCTTTGGCTTGGCGAATCCGGTCGACGATGGCATCTTTGACCCGTTGACCGACAAACTGGCTGTTACGTAACTGGTCGTTTAAGCCTTGAGCCTGAACTGCCAGCCGAGCATCTGCAGCGATGTGCTCTTCCCAGCAAATCTCCTGGACAGAGCGGTATAAGGTGTCCGAATCAGTAGCATCGACACGGTCTAAGATGAGTAAGACCCGGCTGGCTTGGCGCGACCAGAGACAGACCCGTAAGCCTAACTCTAAGCTGCCGAAGAAAGCCACACCACTGGCTAGTGGCCGTGGCTTAGCAACTCCCAAGGTCTTCAGCTCTGCTGCTAAGAGATTCTCCAAGCCGCGCCCAGAGCGTACGAAAAATTCCTGTTTTGCATCGTCGAATGCCAAATCAACAGCTGCTTTGCTCAGCTAACAAAGCCTTCGACCACCCAGGTGCCGCTCTTGGCGTCTTTATGCATACTAATCAGCCCATAACTCTGGGCTTCCTCCAGCAAGCGGGTGAAGCTGCGGTAGCCATGGGCAGTCTCATTGAACTGCGGTGCTTTGCGACGAATAGTATCCTTGATAAGCGATGAATGCATGGTGTCAACGTTTTCGCGCTGCAGCGCTTCGATACTATCGAATAGCAGCTCGTAGGCCTTGCGCTTCTCCTCAGCCAGATTATCCGGAATACTAGGGGTATCCGCCGACATACCGATGTCTTCATAGAAGATGAACTCGTCACAGTTAGCGGCTAAGAGGTCGCTGGTAGAGTCGCGCATACCGACACCGATGACCGTCTTTCCGTTCTCTTTTAGTCGGGAGACAAGCGGTGTGAAGTCCGAGTCGCCTGAGACAATGGCAAAGACGTTGATGAATTCCTTGCTGTGACAGAGCTCTACAGCATCAACCGCTAAGCGGATGTCAGCAGAATTCTTACCGGTCAACCCGCGGTCGGGGATTTCCATCAAGTCGACTCCCAGGGCATGTAACGGCGCGACGGCTTCTGGGTATCTCTGCCAATCACAGTAGGCCCGCTTGGCAACCAGTTTGCCTTTCTCCAGCAGGCGTTCTAGAACCTTGCCGATATCTGGGTGGACCACCGTCTTGCGCTTGCCGCCTCCTTTTGGAGTGGCATCCAAGGCCAGGTTCTCATAATCAATGAATACTGCTATGGAGTTGTCGAAATCTGGCATGTATCTCTCCCGTTCGTGTTTCGTTTTGCAGGCAACTGTCGCTGCCTAGGTTTCTTTCACGTAGCTATCGCTGCTAAGGTTTCCTTCACGAAGCTGTCGCTGCCTTGGATATCAATTGTTGCCTTCTATTCGTAGCTCAGTTATCCGAAAAGAAGGAGCCGGTAGAAGGCTTTTGGCCCTCTGTACCTGGCCCTGAGCTATATGGGTCAAATCCGAAGCCCTCTGGAGGGGCATCATGCTCATGGGAATGCGCAGTTGAGTGACTGTGTTCAAAATCGTCGTCGTCATAGTCATCGTCGTCGTCAGAGAGGTTCTCACTGCTCCGCTCATAAACATCCATGGCTTTCTGGGCGAGACTCCAGTTCAAACCAAAGCGCTCAGAGTTCTTCTCATCATAATAAGCCAATATCAGGCTTTGAATTCCTCGTCGGTCATCACCTATCAGCTGCAGCAAATCATAGAGTTGTTGGACAGTCTCCAGGCCTGGCAAAGGCAGGGAGGCTTCGTCGGCAGATTCTAAGGCGAGGCTCAAGTCATCCAGGAAGTTGCGGATTGGTGGCCCCGAAGTGAAGTCTTCAGCGATAATCGCTGGGCCAAAAGCAGCAGCGATGTTCGTGATGGGGCTGTTGTCAGAGGCTAGTAGATTAACCAGAGTGGTCTTCTCCAAACTGTTTTGATTGGCGAAAGCTAAGGCTTCAGCCAAGCCCATCAAGCTGCCGGCCAGAGCTATCTGCACAGCTAGCTTAGCGGTCATCGCTGTCCCCGCCAGCCCTGTTTCGATAATCTCCGTGGCTAGCACAGCGAGTATTGGTCGAGCCCGCTTCAGAATGCCAGGCTCGCTGGCAGCCAGTACCTGCGGCCAATTACCAGTCTCTTTGTCTGGACTGCCAAGTAAGCCCGCTTCTACGAAAGCATGGTCATGCACAGTAGCCAGGGCATTCAGCTCGCGAGCCATTCGCGGACTAATCGATGAGAAATCGATAAACAGGCTCTCCGAGTGGGCTGCGGCTAAGATACCGCCTCCAGCCAGGTAGATGTCTTCGTCTTGCTGTTGGCTGTCGAGGATGGTCAAGACAGTCTGAGCTTGTTTTAGGGCTTCAGTTACTGACTGAACGACTTGCACAGAGTCAGGCAGAGGGTGAATCGCAGCTTGATGCTGATGGCGGTTGTCGACGCAGACCACCTGATAACCACCCTTTGTCAGTAAGCTGGCTGCTTGCAGGCCACGCTGGTCGTTTAGAATCAATGCTATCCGTGACATCTTTTGTGTTTCCTTTGCCTCTGTTGGTTTAGTCATTAATATCTTGCCACAAGCTAGCCCTGTTCTTTTTTATGGTCATACACTTGTATTAAGCCTTTAGAAATCACCTAGTCTAGACTTCAATGAATCAGCCCCGCTGACCGCATGAGCAATCCGGTCAGTCAGAGACAGATGTTCGCGCCTATCTCTGCCCCAAAAGCATATAGCAAGCATGTCTGGGCCAACATGGGCACCGATGACCGGGCCGATGGAGCAGGTCAAGATGACTGGTGGGTTGTCTTCGGTTAGTTTCAAGATATGCTCTCTGAACTGCTTAAGTTCTTTGGGAGCATCTGTTGAGGCGATAATCACCACGTTGCTTTCATCTGGATTGTGGCGGTCAACAAACAACTGAAGCAATTGCTTAATCGCTTTCTTGCGCCCCCGGGCTGCTCCATGCAGAGTCAATCGGCCAGCTAGGTCGATAGCGATTATCGGCTTGATGTCTAACTTGGCACCAGCTAAAGCGGCGATGTCCGGAACCCGTCCACCTTTTTTCAGAGTCTCCAGGTTTGGCAAGGTGAAATAAGCATTGACAAAATATCGGGCCTCTTCGGCCCAAGCCACCAATTCACGGGCTGTCAGGCCACGGTCGGCCTGACGTACCGCTTCCCAGACCAACAGTCCTTCGGCAGCTGAAGGCAGCAGGGTGTCTACCACATAAATCTCAGCATCCGGATGCTTTTCTAGGGTCTCTCGACAAGCTTGCTGCATCGATTCGAAATTGCCGGAAAGCCCAGAAGTGAAACAGAGAAAGACAGTCGGTAATGGCTCTAAAGCAGCTTGCTCAAAGACTTCCAGAATGTGGGCATAAGGTATTTGGGCAGTTTGGGCTGTTTCGCCTTTACGAAGTCGTTCATAAAACTGATGCGGAGTACTCGTAGCATACAGGTCGTCAAAGTGTTCGATATCATTCATGGTATAGGAGAACTGCATGAGGCCGATATCCAGTGACTCATAGAGTGAATGGGGCAAGTCACAACAGGAGTCAGAGATGATATAGCATTTTCTGTTTCGCGTTGCCAATGGTTTCCCTTCTGTTCGACTCTCCCTTGTAGGTTGAAGGCCAGAGTATCTGTTATGACTCTTTTCCTAGTTAATATTAGTTGGTCTGCCAGGTTCGAACCCGTAACATTCGGTTAATTGCATTCAGATACGCTTTTATACTAGATACTATTATGTCACCATCCGCTGCTCGCCCAGAAAACTGGTCTTGACCGGCAGTCTGAATACGCACTGTGACCTCGCCTAAGGCATCAATTCCTCGGGTTATCGATTGCACGGAGAACTCCAATAGTTCGATTTCTTCAGCAATTATCTGGTCTGCGGCTTTGTATGAAGCATCAATCGGTCCAGTGCCCGTCATCACTGCCGTGTGCTCCAGTCCAGTGCGATCGGTCAGTACCAATGTGGCTGTTGCTATCAGTGGATAACCACAGTTAACCTGCAGGGTCTTCAGTTTCCAGAGAGCATCTATAGAGCGCCCATACTCAGCCATCAAGGCTTCCAGGTCTTCGTCATAGACCAGGCGTTTACGGTCAGCAACCTCTAAGAAGCGTTGGTAGACCTGCTCCAATTGTTCAGGGTCTGCTGGGGATAAACCCAGTTCAGCCAAACGCTCGGCTAAGGCTGCTCGACCACTGCGGGCGCTGAGCAAAAGTTCATTTCTATACCCAGCACTGACTGGATCGATGATCTCATAGGTGTCACGCTGTTTGAGTACTCCATCTTGATGGATTCCGCTGGAATGGGTGAACGCATTGGCACCGACAATCGCTTTGTTAGCTTGGATACGCATACCTGTTGTCTGTGCAACCAGCCGGGAAGTCCGAGCCAACTCTTCGCTTTGGATGGAGGTGTACATACCCAGCTCGTCTGAGTGAAGGGCAATAGCTATTACCACTTCTTCTAGGGCTGCATTTCCTGCCCGCTCCCCTATACCATTAATTGTACATTCGACCTGGCTAGCCCCATTTATCAGGCCAGCCAATGAAAGAGCGCTGGCCAGACCGAGGTCGTTATGGCAGTGAACAGACAATGTAACTGTTTCTATACCTTGTACTTCTGCTCTGATGCGAGCAACCAGTTGCCCAAATGTAGTTGGTAAGCAGAAACCAGTGGTGTCTGGGATGTTGATCACGGTGGCACCGGCATCGATTACTGAAGCCAGTATCTCTATTAAAAAACCAATGTCTGCACGCCCAGCGTCTTCAGCATAAAACTGCACATCATTACAGAAGCTGCGAGCCAACTGAACGGCTTCCACGGCCTGTGCTAAAGCCTGCTTGCTGCTAATTCGTAGTTTTCCTTCAAGGTGCTGCGGGCTAACTCCGAGGCCGGTATGGATGCGGGGGTATTTAGCAGCAGCTAAAGCCTTCGCACAAGCCTCGATATCTATACTTAAGGCTCGCGCCAAAGCACAGATAACTGTTGTATCACCTACTGCTTCTGCAACAGCTTGAACACTGGCGAAATCTCCTGGGCTGGATATCGGAAATCCAGCTTCGATACAATCGACACCTAGACGCTGCAGCTGACGAGCGATAGCTACCTTGTCATCACGATTCATACTTGCTCCTGGCGATTGCTCACCATCACGCAAGGTAGTATCGAAGATGCTTATCCGGCGCCTGTTGTCGTCGCCCACTATCAGCCTGTCTTCCTTAAAAGATTGCTTGTCGTTATGCTGGTTGCAGTTCTAGTAACTACAAACCGTAAATAAAACATTGTACATGTTTAATGTTTACTATGAGCCAGGTGTTGTACGATACTGATTTGCTATTTTGCTAGTATCATATTATATGGAATCCTACAGTGGATTGTCTTTGTTGCTATCCATCTTTCGATCTAGTTGCAGCCAAAACTGCTCGTATTCATACATTGATTCTTCGAATTTCGTAGCCGTTATCGATTCTTCTGCTAGATCAAGTGTGTTGTCCCTAGCGTCTGTTCCAAGCGTAATCCTACTTAGAGCAGTACTGTTGTTAGCTAAGCTACTGGCGCCAACCATATTGGTAATTGTCTTAAGACTACCCTGATCAACCTTCAGCCACTGGCTGATGCTGTTCACACTATCAACAACCAGGCTGATTTGGGTGATGATTCCCTTACTGACTTCTAGGGCAGATTTAAGTTGAAGCTCTAGCTCTTCACGCAGACGCTGGTTTTGACTAATGGTATAGCCAACAATCAGTGCAACAAATACCAAGCCGCCAATGAATGATAAAACCTGGTTGCTTGATCCTTCTCGCTTAGTCTCTCTGTCAGAGCTCGGCTGAGAGGTTTTGCGCATCCCAATCCTCTCTTTCATCTGTAGCTATTTGCTCAACATTGTATAAAGAGTTGGCCTGGACTACTGACTGATTGAGCAGATCAAAGATTCTCTGTAGATCATCTTCATCCTTGAATTCAATCTCAATCCGATTCTTCCCTCTCACACTTTTAACCTTTACGGATGTCGCCAGCTGTTGACGAAGCTTACGTGCCACAATCTTAAACGACCGAGGTGAAGGCTGGCGCCTGCCACGCTCGAATGCCTGTGTCCCATAAAGTCGAGCAATTGACTCTGCTTCGCGAACTGATAGATTTTCGTCAATGATTTTGTTAGCCAGACGAATGCGCCCTTCCTCATCTGGTACTGCAAGGATAGCTCGGCCATGACCAGCACTGAGCCTTCCATCAAACATTAGATCCTGAACATCCTCTGGCAGGTTGAGCAAGCGTAAGGCGTTAGATATTGTTGCTTGATTCTTAGATACTGATTCTGCTATCTCCTTCTGCTTGCGTCCGGAGATATCTATCAGTCTTTGATAACCTCTGGCTTCCTCAATCGCATTCAAGTTGTCTCTCTGCAGATTCTCAATTAAAGATATCTCTTGGGCTTCAATGTCATTAACCACGATTATCTTTGCAGCGATTGTCTTGTAACCTAGCTTTTTGCAGGCATGCCAACGGCGCTCACCAGCAACTATCTGATACCCTGACCCTTCAGGGCGAACAATGATAGGCTGTAGAAGCCCATCTTTATTTATCGAGTTCTGTAATTCTGCTAGCTTCTCTTCAGAGAAATCAATCCGTGGTTGGTTTGGGTTAGGTAGAACCTTGTCTATCGGTATTTCTGTGAAGTCAATGTTCACACCTGCTTCTGCATCTGCACTAACAATCAAGGAGCTTAATCCTTTACCCAAGCCTCGTTTTGGTTTATTGCTTTTTAGCTCAGACACGTTTGATCACTTCCTTAGCTAGCTCCCGATATGCTATAGCTCCTTTGCTTGAGGAGGCATATTGCAGTACTGACTGTCCATAACTAGGGGCTTCAGCCAGTTTTACAGAACGAGGAATTACTGTTTCGAAGACTTTATCAGAGAAGTATTCGCGTACTTCGTCAGCGACTTGTTTTGCCAATGTAGTTCGTTTATCAAACATTGTTAACACTACGCCGAAGATATCTAGACTTTGGTTTAACCTGACTTTGACAAGTCTCATTGTGTCTAGAAGTTTTGACAAACCTTCCAGCGCATAAAACTCGCTCTGTATAGGAATCAGCAGTTGATTAGCTGCCATCAGTGCATTTATAGTTAGAAGTCCCAATGATGGAGGACAATCAATAAGCACGAAATCATAATTAACATCTATGGGCTCAAGCAAATCTCTCAGCCTGGCTTCACGGGCAATTGCTGTAGCAAGCTCTGGTTCAGCACCAGCAAGCTCAATAGCAGCAGGTAACAAGTCTACATTCATGGAGTTAGTATGTAGCAGTATCTCTGAAGCAGATATATCATTAATGATTCCGTCATATACACTCAGAGAGCCTGCTGTCTTCTCAACACCAAAGCCACTTGTTGCATTCCCTTGGGGATCGATGTCAACAACAAGCACGTTTTTCTTCAATTCACCTAATGCTGCAGCTAGATTTACTGCTGTTGTAGATTTGCCAACTCCACCTTTTTGATTGATTACAGCGAGGACTAATGGGTTCTTTGGATGATTAGTCATGTTTTACCAGTCCACCTCCTTAACCAGAACCCAGTATAACAAATATTCCACGTGAAAAGT
>JAIRQI010000165.1 GCA_031256575.1 Coriobacteriales bacterium | reverse complement strand
CCAGAACCGCTGTTGGTGGCAAAGGCGTTGCTGCCGACATTGATATTCGGAGCGAACTCCTGGTAGAAGGTCACTGACTTAAGGTTCGGGAAGTTGCGTAATGAGCCGTCAGCAATGGTTATATAGGTACCCTTGCCTAAGAAGACAATCTCTTCCAACAGGCTGCTACCACCACCCAGACTGGTCAAGGTTGAAGTTGCAAAGCTCAAGGACGGAACATCTGGGAAGATAATTTTCTTGGCAGCTCTCAGGCCGTTGCCATTTGGGGAGGCAGTCAGGCTAGTGATATTCGAGCCAGCAAAATCCAGCACTCCCGTGACAAAGGGCTTATCCCCACAGACTATTGTGTCTAGTACCGTATCACCGTTGAAGACATTGGTGCTGTTGATGATGACCCCGATTGGCAGACGCAGGGCTTTCAACGAAGTGAAGCCCATCAACGAGAAGTTCGGCAGCGTGTTAGCGGGTATCAAGGCCTGGCTCAAATCCAACTCGACCAGGTTGCCCATGCGGCTGTTAGCTACATCATTGGGACTGGCTGAATAGCGCCGCATACCAAAATCGCCGAAGAAGTCCTCATTGGTCATCGGGCCGATGATGCGAAGCTTTTTGACTACCGTGTAGTCGAAGCCGCGGGGATTGGTAGTGACATCCACTGGCTTACTGCCGGCGGACTGGCCATACTCTGAGACAAGCAGGGCCTCGACTTTGGCCAGCAACATACCATTGGGGTTGTAGATGGTAAAGTAACCGTCGCTGCCGATACCGTCCTTGCCCACGTTCTCAGACTCCGCTACCGAGATTGTGAAATCAGGCAGTAGCGAGAAATACTTTGTACTGACGGGCGAGTCATTGATATTGGCTGACCCCTGGCCTTCAAAGACCTTGTCGTAACCGAGGTAGAAGGGGTCATACCAGGATTCGGTAATCTTGCCGTCGCTGAAGGTGAACTGGCCGGCATAGGCGAAGGCCACCTCGAAGCTGTTGTGGGTGGCCAGGTCCCATTGACCTGATTTACCTTGGAAGGTACCAAGTAGCGAGCTGTACTGCACAGCAGCAGAAGAGCCGAGAATCGGGTTGTAGATGGAGGCCAGTTTGTAAACTGGCAGGGTGATGCCCTTGAAGCTGACCACAGCAATCTGGCCGGCAGTGAGCGGTGTGCCTGGCTCTGTGCGGTTAGCGACATCGATTTCAATCATCCGGGCATCAATCATCTTGTAGGCATAACGGCTGTGACCTGTCGAGTCGGTAGCCTTAATGCCGACGATATTCTGTAGGTTCTTGAGCGGCAGGGTGTAGGTGGCTCCCTTGGCTGCCACTGGCAGACCGTTACAGGTGACCTCGACACTGGTAGCTCCAGTGATGCTCGGAGTGATGTCGTAGTCGACTGACTGTCCTGTGAAATAAACGGTGTCATATGAGGTCAGGCTGTCGTTGAAGTCAATCTGGATGGCGTTGGCGCTGCCATCGCTGACACTGAAGGCCACGTAAGCTACGTTGACCTCGGAGATAGCCGGGAAGAGTTTGTTGTTGACGCTATGCCTGAACTCATCGTAAGTGACCTTGACAATGGTAAGTCCTGGCTTTACCGCATTGATATTGGCTGCATTGGTGCGGCTGCCTATCTTGTCCAGTGTCAGGGTGATGCTGTCACCTTGAACGATGCTGAAGTTGAAGTTCGGCCGTTCCACGTCGTTGGTCAGGTAGTTAGAGACACCTTGTTCTACCCGGCGGGGATAGATACGGGCGTTCTGGCCAACTGTCAACTCCTTGAAATCGTACTGCAGCCAGAGGTCGTTTGCCCAATCGTCCGGGACATAGTCAAGGGCAGTCGGTACATAGGCATCCGGGTCGGGCTCTGGCTCTTCTGGGCCGGCGATGGTGATTGTTACATCGGGTAAGCGGCCAAAGAAGGCTTGAGTAACAACACCATTACCGAGGTTGGTACCCGGGCTGAAGGAGTTGCACTTCTCAAAGAAACTGCCGTCGGTCAGATGGTAGGTGCCCGGGGTTAAGCCGGTCAAAGTCAAGGTATTGTAGTTGTTGTTCGCTCCCCAAGCCTCAGTGAGACCGGGGATGTCTGTCTGGTAGTGAATCTTACGCTCTCCACCGCTCCCCGAGTTCCATTGACCAGAAATTGTGCCAATTGGCATGGCGATGTCTGGTGCAAACTTGATGGTTGCCGTACCCAGCTCGGAATCGATGGTGGTCGTGATGGCAATCTGACGGTTCTTCATGTTGTAAGTGGCAGCACCGGCTGTGAATTGGCTGGTACTGATAAAGGAGACCTTCTGACCCAAGTAGTAGTACTCCTCGTCCAGTGTCCAGTAATAGGTCTCATATTGGTTCATGGCCAAATCGTCGGCTGTAATGACCACCGCGTTATCTGGTAGCAATATTGGCATGTCAGCGATGGAGCCTTGCAGCAGCTCGGTGGCGTAGTCGACCGCAGACTGTGAGGCCTCGAGCTCGACTAGTATCGAGTTAGCAATCTGGTAGGCGTTTGCCACATCAGCGTCTGCCAGTATGGTCTGGCTGTCAGCTGCAGAGTTAATGGCGGCGACTTCAGCAATCAGCGCGCTCTTATCCGCACCTATAAAAAGCGGTTCAGCTCCCGACCAGCTTGAGGCAACGCCGAGGTCCATGCCTAAGCCATAGACGCTGAACTGTAGGCGGCAGACATCGCCGTCGGCAGGGTACCAGTTGGAGGTACCTTTGGGGGCCATGACGTTGTTTACCGTGTACATCCAACCGGAGGTCTGGGCGACGTCGAATTCGCTTAAGAAGCTGCCGGCAGCAGTGCTATCGAGGGGGAATATCTCATACACGGCATCGGTGATGATTTGGGGGATGTTGACTGAGATATTACGCGGCAGTCTGACGCTGGAGATATAGAGGTCTGTCTCGACACTGCCGGTGTATTTGTAGTTACCGCTGCCTAAGAAGCGGTCCAGAACGGTAGCGTAGTTCTCTCCAGCCGAGAATGGGACCTGGGCCGGCTCGTACAAAAAGCCATCGCCGAGGGTCAGTATCTCAACTGTTATAGAAATAGAGCCGTCTTCTGTGGAGGGGGTTTGGTTATCTGTACCAGCAGCAAACGCTGTTTTGATATCTACCATGGCGAGGCCCGGCAGCATAGCGATTGTCATCATAATTGCCAAAAATAGTGATAATAACCTAGAACTTGGTCTGTGCTTTGTCATGCTCTACCTTCCTTTCTTTTACTCGCATTTCCCTTAACTCCCCTGCGACTGGTTGCGCTGCAACTGGTTGCGCTTTGATGTCTTGAAACCTTGGGGCAGCAGCTCACTTGCACAAGGTGTGGCTTGCCTTGTGATTTGCTGGACCTCGGTTTTTCCGTTAGCCCGTCTGCTATTTAGAACTTGTCGGCTTGTCCTAAGACGACACTCTTTTTGATATCCTCGGCGCGGATGGGTTTTCCGTCCTGGATGATAATACGAATCTCCCCATATTTGAGTTCGCGGATCATGTCGATCAACTGCTTCTCGGCTCGGCTACAGCGAAACAAATACTCGGTATCCGTACTTGCCACATTTCACCTCCTTCGCAGAAAACTTAAGTACAAACCCCCAATGCAAAAAGCCACAACAATCGATGATTGTTGTGGCCGTATTCCCACAAAAATCTTTACCAGGTGGCCAAATAGCGCCACCAGGTTTTCGCTTCCTCTCGTAGGCCTTCTGACTTACGCTTTAGAGTTCTCTCTAACAGGTCCCTGCCTTCTCGGGTTGTCAACCCAATGACCGGTTTTCACCGACGGAACCTTTTCCAAGCGCTTACAGCAGCGGCTGGTTCCTATGGTTTGTTTTTTTAAAACCCCACAAGCCATTCGGAACCCTGTTCGGGAATCTCACCCGATTTCCTTGTTAAGTTTCGAATGCATTCGCAATCGCTATCGATGTCGCTATCGATGTTGCAATCGCGGGAAGCATTCGAAACCACGAGAAGTCTGAATTGAGTTTATAATAGTGCACTATGGGATTAATTACAAGGATTTCAAAGCTGTTTTACCGCAGAATATATCCCAATTCGGATAATTAATATATCATGTCGAATCTTCTTGTAAGAACTGCCAGATTTGCTCTGCCAGTGGTGTGGGGATACCTTTGACAGCAGCAATCTCGCTCGGGCTGGCTTGCTTCAAGCGCTTGACTGAACCGAAGGTTGAAAGCAAGGCTTTGCGGCGCTCTGGCCCGACTCCCGGAATCTCATCTAGCAGGCTTTTCTTCATTGATTTATCGCGTAGCTCCCTGTGGTAGCTGATGGCAAAGCGGTGAGCCTCATCGCGGACTTGTTTGACCAGGTAAAGCCCTGCCGAGCCGCTGGGCAGGATAATCGGGTCAGCTCCGCTCCACTTAGTGAAGAGGTGTTCTTCGGCTTTCGCTAAACCGGCTACCGGAATGTCCAAACCGAGCTTCTGTAACTCATCCAAAGCGACATTCAACTGCGGGCGTCCCCCATCGACAATAATCAAGTCAGGTTTGCTGGCAAACTTCTCATTAGCCATATTCGGCACAGAATAACGACGGGATAAGACCTCCCGCATCATCGCTACATCATTGGCTTCCTGGCTTTGCAGGCGTATGCGAAAACGCCGATAATCGGCCTTATTGGCGCTACCAGCAGTGAACACCACCATCGAACCTACCGAATAGCTGCCATGGATAGTCGATATATCAAAGCACTCGATTCTAAGTGGTGCACTAGGTAGGGCTAACGCGCTCTCTAACTGCAGCATCGCCAGATTGGCCCGGTCCTCATCGTAACGGCTGCGCACCTTATAGCGGTTCAAAGCATGGTGGGCATTGCGTTCAGCCAGTTCTAAGAGTTTGAACTTCTCCCCAGCTTTAGGCACTGTCAGCCGTACTTTGGCTTTATGCCGTGAGGCCAATCGGCTGGTCAGCCAAGCTTCAATCACCGTATTGTCTTCAGGTAGGGTGGCTAAGAGAACCTGTCTTGGAATGGAACTGGCACTCTCGTAGTAGCGCAGCAAGAAGCCGCGGACCAGTTCGTTGTCACCAACATCCAGGCCCTTATCCAGAATGAATTCATTAGCCAACAACACGCTGCCCTCGCGTACTGACAGAACCTGGACACCAGCGATGGTCTCCTCACGGTGAAAACCGATGACATCGGCCGAGAAGTCGTCTTCTAGCTGGGCATGCTGGCTGTGCTGCTGGGACATGATGATTTCGATGCGGTCGCGGTTACGGGCGGCCCGCTCGAAATCCAGGTCGGCGACAGCATCAGCAATCTCGTTTTCCAGCTCGGTGATGAACGCCCGCCGCTCACCACCTAAAAAGCGGATTACCTTGTCGACATTGACCGCGTATTCGCTTGGACTACAGGCAGCAGTGCAAGGCCCGGGGCCGAGACCGACATCGTAGTTGAAGCAAGACCTGTCTCCTTGCGCTTCTGGATTGTTTGACAAGCGGCGAATCAGCCGGCGGTGCCCGTCGCAGGTCGCAAGACAGATTGGGGTGACTCGCCGGGCTACCTCAATCAAGGTCCGTGCCGCTCGAGCATTGGTAAAGGGACCGAAGTAGCGGTCTCCGATGACATGCTTTTCGCGCGTGTACTTCAGAGCTGGGTAGGCTTCTCGCATGGTCAGGGCGATGTAGGGATAGCTTTTGTCGTCCTTGAAGTCAACATTAAATAGCGGGGAAAACTGGTTGATGAGGTTTTTCTCGAGAATCAAAGACTCATGCTCGTTTTCGGTTACGAAGTAATCAAAGCTGACCACTTGGGCCATCAGCTGGGGAATCATCAAGCGCTCATCTTGCAGGTTGATGTATTGGCGCATGCGGGCACGCAAATCGATAGCCTT
>JAIRQI010000140.1 GCA_031256575.1 Coriobacteriales bacterium | reverse complement strand
CCCTTCTTCTTTGGGGCAATGACTATGGGAGCGGTCAGCCGGGCGGCCAACTCGATGATTATCGAGATTCGCCGGCAGTTCCGTGAGATTAAGGGCCTACTGGACGGTGACCCAGGTGTCGAGCCGGACACCGAGGCTTGTGTGACTATCTCAACCAACGCCGCTCTGCGCGAGATGCTGCTGCCGGGAATTCTAGCAGTGGTTATTCCCGTGCTGCTAGGTATTCTGGATGTCAATATGCTGGCTGGTATGCTGGTTGGTACACTGTCCTGCGGTTTTCTGATGAGTGTCTATATGGCTAATACCGGGGGTGCCTGGGACAACGCCAAGAAGTACATCGAGACCGGTGTGCATGGCGGCAAAGGCTCAGAGGCCCATAAGGCTGCCGTGGTTGGTGATACAGTCGGCGACCCCTTTAAGGACACCTCTGGCCCCTCCATCAACATCCTGATTAAGGTGGTAGCGGTGGTTGCCTTGGTCTTTGTACCTTTGTTCATCCGCCTTGGCGGGGGTATTCTGCATGGCTTCTTGGGATAGGCCCATTCAACTGCAAAGCTAACCAGCTGAACCAGCGGGAGTAAGCACCTCGATACAGGGCATTGGGAGGACACACTAGGTAAGTGGTAATCGGGAGGAAGCACTACGCGCCGATGATCAGTGAAGAAGAAATCAGCCAAGTGCGCAATGCTACTGATCTGGTAGCCCTGATTGGCTCGCGGGTGGTGCTCAAACAACGACGGCAGGATTTCTGGGGTTGTTGTCCGTTTCACAACGAGAAGACGCCATCTTTCAAGGTCGATCCGACCTCCCAGTTTTATCACTGCTTTGGCTGCGGTGAGAGCGGTGATGTCTTCACATACACCATGAAGACAGAAAATGTCGACTTTCCGGATGCTGTACGTCTATTAGCCCAACGAGCTAATATTCAGCTGGCTGAAGAGGCCAGTAGCCCACAAAAAGGCCGCAAAGCCCGACTTTTGGCAGTAGCGGCAGCCAGCGCTGATTTCTTTCACCAACAATTAATGCGGGTCAAGAGCCCCAAAGCCGATGCTGCCCGGGCTTATCTAGCTGCCCGGGGCTTAGGTGGAGAAGTAGCCAGGCAGTGGCAACTGGGTTTCGCTCCCGGCCAAAGCCAACTGGTCAAGCATTTGCGGGAGGCTGGCTTCACTGCTCAGGAGATGGTCGATGTCGATGTAGCCCGCTTCAGCAACAGTGGTAATCAACAGGTAACGGACCGCTTCTACGACCGTATTGTCTTTCCCATCACTGACCTGGAGGGCCGGCCAATCGCATTCGGTGGCCGGGTCTTTTTGGCGGATGACCCGAGCTCAGCCAAATACCTGAATTCCGCAGAGACCATGCTGTTCAAGAAACGCGACAGCCTCTATGCCATCAACCAGGCTAAAGCCTCGATCGTGACAGAGGCCGGAGCGATTGTTGTCGAAGGTTATACCGATACCATTGCACTGCATTCAGCAGGCTTTACTAACACTGTAGCAACCCTCGGAACAGCGTTGACCGAACAGCACCTAAAGCTCCTAGCACGCTTCAGCGAACGGGTGGTGTTACTCTTTGATGGGGATGAGGCCGGCCAGAGGGCCGCTGACCGAGCCATGGATTTGATCGAATCAGCCTTGGCTGCCACCGCTTCAGAAAGACGGCGGGCTGGTGTCTGGGTGGCGCTACTACCTGCTGCCCAGGACCCCGCAGACTATCTGGCTAGCGCCGGTGCTCCTGCCCTAAAAGAGGTGCTGGATAAGGCTATACCTCTGGTGCGCTATAGCTTAGACCGTCTATTAGCTCGCTATGCTCTAGATCAGATTGAACAACGCAGCCGGGCCGAGGCTGCTGCTTTGCAGCTGTTGTTGCCATTAAGAGGCACAGCGTTAGCTAGCGACTATCTGAGTTATCTGGCGGACTGTTTTAACATGAACGAGATGACTGAGACTGAGATGCGCCAACGTTTTGAGAGGCTGGCAGCACCTAGGAGAGTCACTGCTCCTACGACCTCCACAAAAGCCTCGACATCCAGTATGTCTGCGTCAGACACTGGTATAGCCAGCAGTCAGGCTCCAAGCAGTAGCGCTAGCAGTGCTAATAATGTTTCGCCAAGCAATGCCAGCCAACCAGCTGATTCAAGTGTTGGAGCAGCGCTTCAGCGTATCAATGACCTGGAACGTGAGCTGTTGTACTTCTACATCGAGAATCCGGAATTACGTGACCAGCTAAACCCGGCATTGGCTGTTACCAACTGGGCGAACCCCGACCATCAGCTATTAGCCGAAGAGTTACTGGGTATGAACCAGAGCGAAGAGAAGCCATCCATGGCTACCAGCCTGGCTCAACTGACTGCACGGCTACCTCAAGCAGCAGCATCGCTTTCGGCTGCCCGTCTGCAGGAATACTCCAATATCCCCCCAGTTCGGATGGCTGACCTGTTACTGTTTCATTTACGCGAGAGCAAGCTGTTGGCAGCTATTGAAAAGATCAACGGCCAGCGGCGACTGCTTGATAAAAACGACCCACAAAATAACGAGCTCTTCTTAAAGCTAGCCCCCCTGCAACTAGAGCTAGCCGAACTACGCAAGAAATTCCGTGGGTAAAAATAGACCTAGGCTACCATCACGCGTGTGGTATCTGTCACCGGCAGTATGGCCAACACCATCAGAGCAGCCAACCCCTTCAGGTACCGAGGTTACTACTACGATACTGAGACCGGGCTCTACTACCTGAACACCCGTTACTACGACCCGTCGGTGGGGAGGTTCTTGAACCTAGACAGCCAACTGAACCTCTTGGAAGGAACGACCGGCTACAATCTCTTCCAGTACTGCGGGAACAACCCTGTCATGTTTAGGGACATAGAAGGGTGTAGTTACGAGAACTCTAAACCAGTAGACCGAGGGGAAGGAGTCTATGAAATATCAACTGTTGTGACAACTGAAAAAGGCTCTATCACGCTAGTGTACTTTGTTGACAATGGCTATATTAGGTTTAGTTTTGATGATAATGATTACGAAACAGTATTAGCATATGGTGGTGAACTAGACCTAGCAATGGCAATACTTGAAGCCGCTCGGAGTCATATTAGTGATTATTTGTATGGTAGAACAATTGGTGAGTCGATACGGAAATGCAATCTCATTTCAGACTATACGGGTTACTTTGAGAGAGTGCTAATATACATAGTATGATTACAACCACACACACGAGAGCAGCAGACATAGGCTCGACGCGAAGATCTGACCCCTCATTTGATAACAATGCTCAGTATTATCAGAACAAATTCTCAAACAGTATAAGCTTAAGCACAGCTTTCAGAATACTTGTGCTTATCTTCAACCAGAAAAACACAAAGTGAGTCCAGCATGAAAGATACAGTCGTTTCTGTTGTTATCTCAACAATCATCTCATTTATCTTAATTGCCGTCTGTAGTTTTCAGTATGTTTTCTCACATTTCATCGGAGTACCTGGGGCGAGTGCTTGGTTGTTTTGGCAGACGGTGGAAGTTGACAATGCAGGCAGTTTTAGGGTTCCAAAGGAGTGGGTGGTTGAGCAGCTGGATAACACCATTTATATAACAGACAAACCACTCAGCGAGGTGGGACACAAGTTCTATATTGTTGGGGTTGTGAACACTTACGATACAGAGTCTCAGTATACACAGCCACACGAATTGCTAGAAGGAGTAGTAAAGCGCGGAGTTCAACGTGGCATTGTCTATTCAAATAGTGCTCATGTAGATGTATGTGAATATGACATCGGAGGCATCACACAAGAACTCTTTTTAGTTCATTTTCGATGTAGTAGTACTATTTCGATTGATCTACTTGTTTGGGACAAGGAGGTCGTCAATGAAAAGACCGCGAGCGAGATAGCAAAGACTTTCGTGTCTCTACATCCAAATGCAAATAGTGCTATAGAGAACAGCACAGAGAGGCAACTCCTAGAAGCATGTCGCGTTACATACTGTTACGAGACTCCAGTAAGAGAACTAGCAGTGAACATGAAGAATATCAATACGAATACCAAGAGGTTATCAGATGCTAGCTAGCATAATCAAGCACGATCTCTATGTAACCAAGAGAGTGCTATTGTTCTATCTGATAGCGTTAGCAACCACTCTGGTCAGTGTACTAGTAGTTCTTCTAGACAAATACTCAACGGTTGTATTTATTCGTTGATTTGCATCATTCATCATGGCATTCCTGAGCATCCTGTCGATACTATCTTACTTTCCTATATACATCGTGATCATCGTGTCAACTGTTGTGATTATCACCGTCTGTTACTATCGAGCCTTTGGTGATGATTTTATCTCTGAAGTCATTCCGGATATCTCTGTGCATAGATACCTACTGTCAAAGACAATTGTAATCTTTATATGGCTTCTTTCTGGCATTGTTATTGCTACGATCTGTACGCTCATTATTGAAATGCCTATTGCATTCATACAAAACAGAGAAGTACTTGATTGGTTTGTTTTCGATATTCTTCACATGATGTTTCTAAATGATGTGACTACCATTCTACTAGTTGTTTTCAACTTCATCCTCAGCGTATCTATATGTATTATGGCTTGTCAAACAGCAATCTCTATCGGTGTGAATCGAGCAAGTAACCGACTAGGTAAGACGATTCTCGCAATAATTCACATCAATGGTTTGCTATTGTTAGCAACTAGTCTACTTGGTATGTTTGAACTGCTTTTGTCTAAAACTCTGGCTACTTTCACAGGTATGGTCGTGTTTATCGACAGTAGCTTTATCGTCTCAGGTTACAACCCTTCGGTGTGGTTATTCTATTCATTAAATTGCTTGTCTTTTCTGGCATGTACTGCTTTGTTGTTTTATATCTCCCGTAAGAACATCACAAAGAAGCTCAGGTCACTTCGAGAGTGAGGTAATACTGTTGGGACTTAACCTACGACACAGATGGTAACCTTCTCACAGCCACCTCCTATGCTTACATCACTACCCCGGTACTTGCCAACCCGGGGGTGACATGGGGACGGTTCTGTGACATGGTGACGGTTCTGCTGTCACCTCAGCTCTAGCAGTATCACTGTGTAAATGAAGTAGAGAGTGGAGGAGTTAGTCATGAAATATCAGCGGGTCTTCTCAATTCTACTAAGTTTATTCTCTGCTTTTTCGTTAGGCAGCTGCGCTGAAACAGGCAGTACTGAAATAGAGAATAGGAATAATGATATTCTCACACTAATTGAGAGTGTTAGTGGGATTTTATATGAGGTTGATGCCTCATTTTGGGCAGATAGAGTCACTGATACTAGGTCACTGACAGAAACCGATGACAGCGTCTTCTATATATCAACAGAAGGTTTAGAAAGGTATAACAAGTCCAGTGACTCTTCAATTGTTTTAGTTGAAAGCCCTAGCATCAAGCTCTTTTATATCGATGACGGTTTTATATACTATTGTGAAGGTGGCAACACCATTTACCGTGTTGACATGGAAGGATCCAACCAGGTAACAATACTGGAAAGAGAAGTAACGAGCGATTCAGACCATGCTTACTCATTTAGTCAAGTATTAGTTTACAGAGATTACCTTTACTATAGCCTTGGAAACGACTCGATGTGTTACTACAGATACTCTCTGCATACACATGAAACTGATGTCTTAGCCAATGATGCTGCTATGTATGTTTTCTATGAAAACAGCTTCTACTACATTGAGCATGCCGGTAAGTCGTTCTCAATCTACAAAAAAGACCTGGTTAACGACGATACTAAGCTGATACGTGGGGATGGGATCTACTACAGAGACAAGACAGATAACAACGCACCAATAATTGACAATATCTTTCTAGTCGATAACCAGATAATCTACACCACCAGGTCTCCAGCAGCGGTTTACAAGCTTGAAGACGACAAAAACGATGTATTAGTCAGTAGTTTTGTTGAACTTGACAATCGCGATTATGACTATGTCTTTGCCTACAGCAGCTTACACAAGCTTTATTACAGTTATACCTGGAGTAGTGAGTTCATATTGTATGAATATGACGTGAGAACTAGCGAGACAAGAGAATACTTGGTGTCGCTTAATGCAGACAGCCGATTCGGACTTAAGGTAATCAATGGTTATGCATTCATACACTCCAAGGATGACTACAACCAAATCGAGTATATCTATCTTGTTGATTGTATGACATAAGGGTTGACATGTTAGTCCTTTCTCGCATTTTCTAGCCTGTATATAGGTGTTATCTCTACCGAGAGTACCAAGAACTATCAAAATCACTGGAATCAACCATATCAGGCTCTATGGTGCCAACCGTAGAGCCTCTGTTCCATGATCAAGTTGAGCGATCTTTTTGAAATAGAAACCTTGCATGCAGTAGCGTTAAGTACATACAAACTCGAGCCAGAAGGTTCGGTTTTCTCCACATGAAAAAAAGCAAAAAAATACGATAACAGCGGCAACAATTCATCGTTTGCTTTACCTTTTAATAGCATGAAGCTCAAAGCAAGGGTATCGGGTACGGCTGTAAAGCCTTAAAGAATCCAGACAAAAACCTGGTGTGGTGTTAGCTTTGTGTTCTGATACTTGGCTTGAAGACTGGCATAAATGATGAAAGAAGATGAAACAGTGACAGAAAAGAAGACAGTAGCTGCAACAAAAACTGCGACAGAGAAAACCATCGAGCTACCAGCTGAGCTGGAAATGCTGGAGAAAGAACTGGACAGCGTCATCAAGCAATACCGCAAAGTCGGCGAGATTAGTCCAGAAGAGTTGAACCAGGCTTTAGATGAATACACCTTAGATGACCATCAGTTCAAAGCTATTGAGAAGTATCTGAGCAAACAGCAGATTTCTATCGTCAGTGAGGTAGACGATACTCTTGACGACATCGCTACCGAGCCAACAGCCAGCATCTTGAGCAGCGAAGACAGTAGCATGGATGACCTGAGCGTCGATTTGGCTAGCGAATTCGATGATACCGAAGACATCTTGGAAGGCATCCCAGAAGACGAGTTGAAGAGCGCTGAAAGCATCGAGATGGTTCTGCCAGAAGCAGTCAGCCAGTCGCGGCGAGGCTCTAAACGCCGTCCGGCTACTGACACGGGTACTGTGATGCTGACCGGCGACCCGGTACGTATGTATTTGAAAGAGATTGGCAAGGTACGCCTGCTCACTGCTCCGGAAGAGATTGATCTGGCTATGAAGATCGAAGCTGGCCTGGAGGCTACAGCCCAACTGGAGGAAGCCGAACGCAAGAAGGTCGAACTGGCTCGAGCTGAGCGGCGGCGCTTGAGCCGGGTCGAGCAGATGGGGATGGACGCCAAGCAGCAGTTAATAGAGGCCAACCTGCGTCTGGTGGTATCAATTGCTAAGCGTTATGTCGGCCGCGGTATGCTCTTCTTAGATCTTATCCAGGAAGGCAACCTGGGCCTAATTCGAGCTGTGGAAAAGTTCGACTACAAGAAAGGCTTCAAGTTCTCGACTTATGCGACATGGTGGATTCGTCAAGCCATCACCCGAGCGATCGCCGACCAGGCCCGGACTATCCGCATTCCGGTACATATGGTGGAGACCATCAACAAGATGGTGCGTATCCAGCGCCAGCTGTTACAGCGCTTGGGGCGTGAACCAACTGCTGAAGAAATCGGCGACGAGATGGGTATGCCGGCTGAGCGTATCAGGGAGATCCAGAAAATCTCTCAGGAGCCGGTCTCTTTAGAGACTCCGATTGGTGAGGAAGAGGACAGCCAGCTGGGTGACTTCTTAGAGGATCGAGCTGCTGAGGCACCTCCTGAAGCAGCATCCTTTACCATGCTTAAAGAGCAGCTGACGAAGGTTTTGGACAGCCTGGCTGAGCGCGAACGCAAGGTCATCTCCCTCAGATTCGGTCTGGAAGATGGTCGTCCACGCACCTTAGAAGAGGTTGGACACGAGTTCGGGGTGACCCGGGAGCGCATTCGCCAGATTGAGAGCAAGACCTTGGCCAAACTGCGGCATCCGGCGCGTTCTTCAAAGCTGAAGGATTTTGTCGAGTAGCTAAGCGAGGGGCGATTAAGGTATCATAGACGTTTCAAGTTCATTTAACTGTTAAGGAGTTATTTTGGCTGTTAAGATCAGGTTGGCTCGCCATGGAGCCAAGAAAAAACCCTACTACCGCGTGGTTGTGAGTGATGCCCGAGCTCGTCGAGATGGACGCTTTATCGAGCAGGTCGGCCGCTACAACCCTTGTGTTGATCCAACTTATGTTCAGCTTGATTTGGAGAAGATCGATTCTTGGATCAAGAATGGTGCCCAGCCGACGGAGCGTGTCAGTAAACTGATTGAGAATGCACGGAAAGCCGGGGAATGATGGCTGAAAACCCGCGGGATGCAGTCTCCTTAGTCAGTGTGATTATTAACTCCCTGGTCGATGATGTCGACCAGGTTGAGATACGGGCTAGCGAGGAGAGCGACAGCCTACTGATTGAGATCGTTGTCGCCTCTGATGAGATATCTAAGGTCATCGGCCGCAATGGACGGGTCATCAAAGCGATTCGCACCCTGACCCGGGCTTCAGCTGCTTTAGACGGTATCGATCGAGTAGATGTCGAGATCATCAGCTGAGTGCTGCTTGAACAGGAGCTGTCTGAGCAGAGCTACCTGCACAGGGGCTGTCTGAGCAGGAGCTGCTCGAGCAGAAGTTGCCCGAATAGATAATCCAACAGAGGTCAAGGCGGCTGTTAGTTCAGATTTGAGTGATTGAGCGAATATAGAGCAAAGATGGTAAAGAGTTATCAACTGGTGGCTTCTATTGTCCGCTCACGTGGAGTGAGAGGGGAGGTCGAGGTGCAAAGCATCGACGACCTTCTTTTGCATTTACGACCAAACGCCCAATTGTGGGTTGTACCTCCAAGCTTGGAAGCTGAACGGCAGACCCGCATCATTTCCGAGCGAGGCAGCCGAGAACTACCCTGGTTGTTCTTAGAAGGTATCAATGACCGTAATAGCGCGTCTGTACTGATTGGCCGCTACCTGTTAGCTGCTGATGAAGACTTGCTAATCGACGATAACGTACTTGACCAAAACACCCAACAGACTGAACAACAACAAGACAACAGCCAGTTAGGGTTGCCTGTGCCAGCTCTTGGTCGAACAGTCTCTGATGACCAGCATGGGCTGATTGGCACCATCATTGAGGTTTCTGAGGTAACCCCCCAAACCCTCTGGGTTGTCGAAGGCCCCTATGGCCAGGTACTCATCCCAGCTGTAGCAGACTTTGTGGTCAGTTGGGACGCCGATAATATCCTGGTCGAGTTGCCAGCCGGCCTTGTGGAGCTGAACCAATGATTGTCGAGACCTTATCGGTATTTCCCCAGGTATTCGAAGGGCCGAGTAGTGCCGTGGACACCTCGATTGTCGGGCGGGCCCGGGCTCAAGGAATTCTTCAGCTGATAAACCATGATCTGAGGGATTGGACACATGACCGCCACCGCACAACCGATGACCAGCCTTTTGGCGGTGGGCAAGGTTTGTTAATGAAAGTAGAGCCAGTCTTTGAGGCATTGGACGACCTGTTGACTACCAGCCTTGATGGTAGCAATCTTAAGGGTACCAACAATGATGGTACCAATCATGATGGCACCAACCTTGATGGTGCCATCTATGATGGGCAGCAAAGCTCGCCAGGCGGTATTGAAGTACCTACCACTGAAGCACTTACCTCTGGCGTACCTACTGCTGAGGTACCTACCGCTGACGTACTCTCCGCTGATGTGCATACAGAAGTGGTGTTTTTAGCTCCTTTTGGCCAGCGCTTCGATCAATCACTAGCTGAGCAGCTGGCGCAATTACCGCGCTTGATTTTAGTCTGTGGCCGCTACGAAGGTTTTGACGAGCGGGCCTACAGCCGAGCCGATCGTGTCATCTCACTGGGTGATTTTATTCTGACTGGCGGAGAGCTGGCAGCGATGTGTATCATCGATGCAATCTGCCGCCTGCTGCCTGAAGCCCTCGGCGATGCTCTTTCATCTGTGGACGAGAGCTTTCAAGGCGGGCTTTTGGAATACCCTCAGTACACCAGACCTGCTAACTACCGCGGTATGCGCGTACCGGAGGTGCTTCTCAGTGGAAACCACGCCTTAATCAGACAATGGCGGCGGGAACAGTCTATAATCAAAACAGCAGAATTGAGACCTGAGCTTCTAGCGACAGCTGATCTCAGCGAGGCGGAGTGGGAGTGGCTGAACAGCCTTTCATAGAAGGCAACTGAGTAGATTTGCTTAGATAAAGATTATCGACTGCCCAGCTAATCGAAGCAGATTACCTGACAGGCATGCTACAAATGAGAGGACTCAAACAGCAATGAGTGAACCGCAACATGGACGACAGGCTGAGGTCGACTCCAGTGCGCCTGATACCAGAGCCAACGCAGAATCATCAGAAAAACCGTCTAATGTATCTGTTCAATCTGTTTCAGCCGATAATAACCAAATAAACACGGAGGCAGAGGACTCTCAATCCTCTGAAAACTCATTAGCCAGTGATGCTTCTGCAAAAGCAGTCTACAAGCCAAGCTGGTCAACCAGCAGCGGACATACCCCTGACCCTAGAGAGCGACGCTTGGCCTATGATGACCCGAAAAACAGACGCCTGGCAAGGTCTCCGCTAGAGAGAAGAAAACGCAGCGTCTTTCAAGAGATCCTCAGCTTTGTCACCACAATTGCTGTAGTAGTCTGTCTTACCGCTGCCCTAAAACTCTTCATCATCGACGTCTATACGGTTCCGACTGGTTCGATGTCACCGACAATCGCAATCGATGACCATATCATCGCCGAGAAGATCACCCGGCTCTTCTCCCCAATTGAACAATCTGACATTGTCACTTTTATTGACCCCAACCACGGCGACCGTATCCTGGTCAAACGGGTAATCGCCGTCGGTGGTCAGACCGTCGACCTGCGGGGAGGTATTGTCTATGTCGATGGTGTAGCGCTAGACGAACCCTACACCTACGGCCGTCCCTCGCATGCCTTGAACACGATGCCTGGGGTAGAAATTTCTTATCCCTATCTGGTGCCAGAGGGTAGTATCTGGGTCATGGGAGACAATCGTACCGATTCCTTGGACAGCCGCTATTTTGGGCCGATTTCTGAAAAGCAGGTGACTGGCAAGAGCTTCTTGGTGCTCTGGCCTTTGAACCATTTTGGTAATCTAGAGTAAAACTGCAATCCGGGGAGACCCGGGCAATCGATTGTGAAAGTCTGGACTGGAGGAGAGTCAATGACCTTTCAGGAGATTATCTTGGAGCTGCAACGGTTCTGGGCAGACCAGGGCTGTGTAGTTCTTCAACCTTACGACAGTGAAGTCGGAGCAGGCACCTTTCATCCCGCGACGACCTTGCGCTCCTTGGGCCCGGGCACTTGGAAGACCGCCTATGTGCAACCTTCCCGGCGGCCGGCTGATGGCCGATACGGTGAAAACCCCAACCGCTTGCAGCATTATTACCAGTTTCAAGTCTTGATTAAACCCTCCCCGGCGAACATCCAAGACCTCTACCTGAACTCGCTGAAAGCGATTGGTATCGAGCCGCGCCAGCATGA
>JAIRQI010000095.1 GCA_031256575.1 Coriobacteriales bacterium | reverse complement strand
GCTTTGCAAGAGCTCGGCGTTCGTTCAATAATGGCCTATTCCGAGATTGACAAAAACACCCTAGCCGTTCAACTAGCCGACGAGAGCATCTGCATCGGCCCCGCTCCGGCTACCCAGTCTTACTTGAACATCCCGGCCATCGTCGGTTCAGCTTTACAGCGGGGAGCCCAAGCCATCCACCCCGGCTACGGCTTCTTGGCTGAAAACGCGGCATTCGCCCGTATGGTCAGCGAAAACGGCCTGGCCTTCATCGGCCCCAGTGCCCAGGCCATCGAGCGGATGGGCGACAAAAACGTCGCCCGCGAGACCATGAAGCAAATCGGCGTGCCCACCGTGCCCGGCTCCGACGGTCCGCTGCATAGCGCCGAAGAGGCCTTGGCCTACGCTGACACGGTCGGCTACCCGGTGGTCATCAAGGCCTCCGCCGGTGGTGGTGGACGCGGTATGCGCGAGGTCTATGAACCTCAGATGATGGCCGATGCCTTCGCCGCGGCAAAAGCCGAAGCTCTGGCGGCTTTTGGCAATGATGAAGTCTATCTGGAGAAGTACGTGCTGCGCCCCCGCCACATCGAGATTCAGGTACTAGCTGACTCTCATGGCAACGCCATCCATCTCGGAGAGCGGGACTGCTCAATACAGCGCCGGCACCAAAAGCTCTTAGAAGAATCACCGTCACCGGCAGTCTCCAGTGAGCTGCGCCAGCGCATGGGCCAAGCCGCCTTAGCGGCAGTGCGGGAGGTCGGCTACGTCAATGCCGGTACAGTGGAGTTCTTACTGGGCCAGGATGGCAATTTCTATTTTATGGAGATGAACACCCGTATTCAGGTTGAGCATCCGATTACCGAGCTGGTCACCGCTACCGACCTGGTCAAAGAACAGGTGCGCATCGCCGCCGGCCAGCCAATCAGCTGCCTGGAGCGCATGGGCCAGGAGCCACAGGGGCACGCCATCGAGTTCAGAGTCAATGCTGAAGACAGCGAGCATGGGTTTCTCCCCAGCCCGGGAACTATCAGCCGCTTGCGCCTGCCAGGTGGGCCGGGAGTGCGTGTAGACACCCATCTCTATGAGGGCTATACCGTGCCGCCGACCTATGATTCTCTGGTCGCCAAGCTGGTTGTCTGGGGCAGTGACCGGGCCGAGGCCATCGCCCGGGGTAAGCGCGCCTTGGCCGAGTTCAAAATAGATGGCATTCAGACAACGATTCCTTTTCATCACTGGGTTTTAGAGCAGAATGATTTCATAGCCGGAGAAGCCTGTACCGACTTCATTGGGCTGCATGGCTTGGAATAGGAGAGCTTATGTCTGAACAATTCACAACCGAAGGCCTGACCATCGCTCCGGGGGTCATCGAGACTATCCTGTCTCAGGCCATCCTGCAGATTGATGGGGTGAGCAAGGTTGGTTCACCGAAGGCTACCGATGGGCTGCTGGGTTCGGGCAAGCGTCGCAACCCGGCTCAGGGAGTGCTCTTAATTGCCGAGAATGACCTGATAAATGTGGTTGTGCACATCTGTGTCGAGTACGGCTACCAGCTGATGGCTGTAGCTGAGCAGGTTCGCTCGATGGTCGCGGACACCTTAGAAGGCCAGATTGGTATCTCGGTCAACCAGGTCGATGTCTTTGTTGACAGCATTGCCTTTCCGGAATGACATTAGTTGACCTAGCTTTTGGGTGGCTAATCTAAATGGTTACCGTCAGTTCATATCGACAACGCTCCGACTCTAGGCGGATGGCTTTTCAGCTGCTGTTTTCGGCTGAGATGAACAGCTTACCGGCTCATACATTGTTCGACGAAGGCTATTACTGCGAAGAAATCGGCCTGCCCTGTGATTTCTCGCGGCTGCTGTTTCTTGGTGCCGCAGAGCATCTGCAACTACTTGACCAGCTGATTTTAGAGACTGCTATTGACTGGCAGCCTTCGCGCATGCCACTGGCTGACAAGGCAATAATCCGCCTAGCAATATATGAGATGCTCTACGTCGATGATGTGCCAATCAGTGTCTCCATTGATGAGGCTGTGGAGCTAGCCAAGGAATTTGGTGCTCAGGAGAAGTCCCCAGCCTTCGTCAACGGAGTGTTAGGGCAGATTGCTACCTTGCTTGCTGAGCAGCCAGAACGCTTTACTGCTACTGCCTTAGCCGATGGCGAGCTGGCAGCAGAGATGGAATTAGCGACCCACCAGGAAGGATTCATGAATGAGTGACGAGACCTCCAGTTATGGACGGGTGCGGGAGCGCTTAGAAGAGATAGTGGTGCAGATTCGCTCTAAGGATGTTCCACTGGAGAAGAGCCTGGACCTTTATGAAGAAGCCTTACGTCTGGGCGGTTTGGCCGCTGAGATGATTGACAATACAGATTTCACCGAAGAAGAGCTATCAGCTGTACCAGAGATTGCTGACGACCTGGCGGCTGAACCGGAAGCACTGGACGAGCTGGGTGAGTTAGACGAGCTGGATGAGCCTGGCGAGCTTGGTGAGCCGGGTGAGTTGGATGACCCTGGCGAGCTGGACGGCCCCGACGAGCTTGGTGACCCTGACGAGCCTGGTGACCCTGGCGAGCAGGACGGCCCTGGCGAGCTTGGTGACCCAAATGCAACAGCCAGCTTCGATGTATTAGCCGACTCTACAGAGACTGACAATCAAGATACAACCGACGAGGAAGACTAAACCGACACCCGCATGTCTCCATCACTACTAGAACAGATTGAGTCTCCAGCCGACCTCAAGACCTTAAGCGATGACGAGCTGGCAGTTATCGCCGCTGAGATACGCCTGCGCCTGATTCAAGTGACATCCCAAAACGGTGGGCATCTGGCATCCAGTCTGGGTGCTACCGATATCATCGTGGCCATGCATGCTGTCTATAATGCTCCGGCTGACCAGCTGGTCTTCGACACCGGACACCAGGCTTACGCCCACAAACTCTTGACCGGGCGGCAAGCTGATTTTAGCAGCCTGCGTCAGTTTAAGGGCCTCTCCGGTTTTATCCGCAGAAATGAAAGCCCCTATGATACCCACGATTCAGGGCATGCCTCCGACGCTCTGTCGATTGCCATGGGGCTGGTGCTGGCGCGCGACCTGAGTGGTGGCGAGCAGCGGGTTGTGGCGTTGGTCGGCGATGCGGCGGTATCTGGCGGCATGGCTTTTGAGGCCTTGAACCAGGTTGGGCACGAAGGCCGGGACATTACGATTATCCTAAACGACAACGAGATGAGCATCGCCCATAATGTCGGCGCGCTGTCGCTTTATCTGGCCAAGGTCCGTTCGTC
>JAIRQI010000093.1 GCA_031256575.1 Coriobacteriales bacterium | reverse complement strand
AGACCCGGGTGTGCTAGCGATTGCGGGTGCGATTGCGAGTACGCCAGCGAGCGCAGGTTGAGAGCGGGGTGCATGCGCCACGAGCGCGGGTGCACCAACGAGAGTGCCAAAGAGAGCGTCAACGAGTGTGCAATACACCCCGATCGGCCAAGGAGGATCTACCGATGATTGACGAGATTATTGAGAAAACGATTCAGAAGATGGATAAAACCATCGTCAACCTCTCCAGTGAGTTTGCTACCATCCGCACCGGTCGGGCTTCGGCAGCTATGCTGGAACGCATTCTGGTCGATTATTACGGCACACCGACTCCAGTCACCCAACTGGCTGGAATCCAGACTCCGGAAGCGCACATGCTGTTGGTGTCTCCATGGGACAAGCAGGCTCATGACGGTATCGTCAAAGCAATTCAGGCTTCAGATCTCGGTATCACCCCATCGAGCGACGGCAGTATTATTCGCTTGCCCTTTCCCCCTCCAACTGAAGAGCGCCGGCGTGAACTGGTAAAACAATGCCGTCAGCTGGCGGAAGACTGTAAAGTTGCTGTACGCAACGAACGGCGTGATGCCAATACCCGTTTAGACCGTCTGGTCAAAGAAGACGACTATTCCAAAGACGATGTCAAGCGGGCTCAGGACCAAGTGCAGAAAATCACCGACAATCACATAGTACAGATCGATGAGGTGCTAAAGGTCAAAGAGGCCGAGGTAATGGAGGTCTAGATTGACGGAGTCAATCAACAGACCACAACCGTCATTCGTGCAGCTGTCTGAGATATTTCCGGATCTTCCCAGTGATATCGACCTAGCAGTCTTTCAGCCGGATGCTGTACCTAACCACTTGGCTGTGATCATGGATGGCAACGGCCGCTGGGCAAGGCAACGCGGATTAAGCCGGGCTCAGGGGCACAGTGCTGGCATTAAAGCAGTCCGAGAATTGATCCGCACCTCTAATGACCTTGGAATTGCTTATCTGACAATCTATTCCTTCTCCACAGAGAATTGGGCGCGTCCAAAAACCGAGGTCCAAGCCCTGATGCGACTGTTCGCTCGGACTTTGGTTGCTGAACTAGAACCCTTACATGAAGAAGGAGTACGCATCCAGACCATCGGCGACCTGAGCACACTACCTGCTGCCACCCGTCGGGTCTTTGACCAAGCTCAAGCAAAGACTGCCGTGAATACCGGTATGACGCTGATTATTGCCGTGAATTACGGTGGCCGCCAAGAGATACTGGCGGCCGCTCAGAGTATGGTACGTGCTGCATTAGCCAGCCAGATCAGCCCGGCAGAGATAGAAGACCTTACCACGGAAGATTTTGCCAACTGGCTGGCTACCGCGAGCATCCCTGATCCCGATTTGTTGATTCGCACCAGTGGTGAGTTCAGGATTTCCAACTTTTTACTCTATCAGCTAGCCTATAGCGAGTTCTATATTTCGCAAGTACTCTGGCCGGACTTCGACCGTTACGAGTTGCTGCGGGCGTTGATAGCCTATCAAAACCGCCAGCGCAGATTTGGCAAGCTCTGATGTCGAACCTCAAGACGCGGGTGATCACTGCCTTCTTCTACGGTGGGACGATGATCATTATGACCCTGGCCAGCACCTGGACGACGATGATCATGTGTTCCGTGCTCTCCGGACTCTGCGCTTTCGAGCTCTACGCCATGTTGCGTTCGGACGCCAAGCTACCGAACGAGATCATCGGCATCGTCACAGCTGCCGCATTTCCAGCAGCCTACTTCTTCTGGCATTTCAATGGCCTGCTGTCTTTGACGGTCAGCTCTGCCACGGTGCTTTTAGTCTGGTATGTCTTTTATACTCCGGCACGAATCACCGATGTGGCACTGACCTTGTTCGGGTCTTGTTACACGGGGCTGTTGCTCTCGTCTTTAATCAATATCCGCGATATCCTGCCGGGATTTTGGGGTGGAGTGTTAGTCGTTGGCATCCTGCTCTCAGTCTGGGCCAACGACGCCTTCGCCTACTTCGTCGGTTCCAAGATTGGCCGCCACAAACTGGCTCCGCGCATCTCCCCGAATAAATCCTACGAAGGCTTTTTAGCTGGAGTGGTCGGTTCAGTGGCTGCCTGGAGCCTCCTGGTTTTTATCCCCGAACTCAACCTGACACTGGTCTGGGCCATCGTTGGTGGACTGTTCACCGGAGTCATGGGCATCCTCGGTGACCTGGTGGAATCACGCATCAAACGCGCCACTGGCTTTAAAGACTCCAGCAAGCTGTTGCCTGGCCACGGCGGTTTTCTCGATCGTTGCGACTCACTGCTAATCGTGGCAGCGATTACCTCGCTATATTTTCGGGTGCTAGGAATGATTTGATGGCTGCACCGAGAACCTCTGACGCTGACTACCATCCTTTGCGAATTGCTGTTCTCGGGTCAACCGGCTCTATTGGTCGTCAGGCCTTGAAAGTGATTACTGCCAACCCTGAGCAACTACAGGTAGTAGCCCTGGCTGCAGGCAGCAACCAGAGATTACTACAACAGCAGGCCCAGGCTTTCAACGTCAAGCACGTGGCTTTAGCACAAATGCCGGAAGCAAATACTGGCTCAGCATCAGCTGTACCTATAGCATATGGAGCAGATTCCGTTGTCGCGCTCACCGAGCTGGATGAAGTAGACTGCGTACTGAATGCGCTGGTCGGGTCAGCAGGATTGCAGGCTAGTTACAACTCTCTGTTAGCTGGCAAACGTCTGGCACTGGCTAACAAAGAATCACTGGTCGTCGGTGGTGACCTTTTGATGCCCCTGGCTAAACCGGGTCAGCTAATCCCTGTCGACTCTGAACACTCAGCTATCTTTCAATGCTTGATTGGGGAGAAGCACTCCGAAGTAGCCGGTGTCTGGCTGACCGCTTCTGGTGGGCCTTTTCGTGGCAGCAACCGTGAGTATTTAAGAACAGTGACCGCTGCTCAGGCATTAGCTCATCCGACCTGGCAGATGGGAGCCAAGATATCCATCGACAGTGCGACCTTGATGAATAAAGGTTTGGAATTCATCGAAGCCATACACCTCTTCGCATTAACGGCTAGTCAGATAAAGATAGTAGTACACCCCCAAAGTGTCATCCATTCTATGGTGCAATTTTGTGACGGCAGTGTTAAAGCCCAGCTTGGTCAGACCGATATGCGTATCCCCATCCAGTACGCATTCAGCTATCCAGCTCGCTGGCCTGGTTTGTTGCCGGAGCTAGATTTCACCAGCTTAGGGAACCTAGAATTCTACGCTGCTGATATAGAGACCTTTGGCTGCTTGAGGTTGGCACTTGAAGCAGCTCATGTGGGCGGCACTTCTCCAGCCGTACTGAATGCTGCCAACGAAGTAGCCGTCGCTGCTTTTCTGGCTGATCGTATAGGGTTTCTAGACATCGAGCTATGTGTTCAAACAGTGCTGGCTGAGCACTCCCCTGAGGTGGTGGCTTCAATCGACCAGCTGCTAGTTATCGATACCTGGGCTCGCCAACAAGCGGTAGAGTTCCTACAGAAAGGCTCTCGGTGATACTTGTGGATGAACCTCGCGACAAAGATGGACTGACCGAAGCGGAGTTTCTGGCGGCCTACGATGCCAGCAGGTATGAGCGCCCATCGGTAACAGTAGATATCGTCTTAATACTGGCTGATGTTTTAACACTCGATCCAGATAACCTGGAGATATTGTTGATAAAGCGAGGCGGCCATCCTTTCATCGGCAAATGGGCTTTGCCGGGAGGTTTTGTCAATCCGGATGAGACCTTAGAGCAGGCTGCTCGGCGAGAATTGGCTGAAGAGACAGGTATACAGGCCAGAAACATTGTCCTACAGCAGCTGCATACCTTCTCCGACCCGCAACGTGACCCACGTACGCGTATCATCACCTGCGTCTTCGGTGCTTTTGAAGCTAAGCAATCTTTGTTTTCCGAATCAGCAGCCCAGCGTATTCAAGCCGGTGACGATGCCTCTGACCTGGGGCTCTTCAAGCTTGACGAGCTGGAGAAGCTTGACCTGGCGGGAGACCATCGTGAAATCATCGAGTTTGCCATTGCCTCGCTCAAGTGAGAGAGAGATGTCGAACCTAGTAACCTCACTAGCAGCAACCACACGAACAGCAACCGCACTGACAGCGACCTCACTGACAGCGACCTCACGAACCTAGCCCGCATATCACGCTCCCCCCAACCTTACTAGCTCGGTTGCTGTTGACACCCCGTCACAGGTAGCATGTCAAGTCAAGCTATACTTACTGGCATGGGACTTCTCATCAACATACTAACGACAGTCTTCTGGG
>JAIRQI010000090.1 GCA_031256575.1 Coriobacteriales bacterium | reverse complement strand
CTGTTGGAGAGAAGGGTTGCGCCCCAGGCGGCTGAACATTTGGCGGAGAGGAGGGGGATGTAAATGGGCCGCCTGGGACTGCTTTCGGGTTGTTAGGCATCATATCCATCCTGCTATCTAACCCGGTCTGAAAAGCAGGTGTCGATGTGTACGGTTGGTCTCTCGGCTCATCTAAATCACAGGCTTCTAGTTCTGTGTCGTCAATTCGCCAAGGGTTGTTGGGTATCTTGGTTTCAACAGTAACTGGATTTGCATCTGCATACACCGGTTCACTGTCTGACATAGCCAGTAACTGCTGTAGTTGCTGCAAGTCAATGACACCGCGAATACCGGCTGCTCGTATGCGAGAGACCAACGACCCGCTAGGTTGGTCTTCCCACAGGTAGACATCGCGTTTGGGGCAATCCTGGCTGAGGGCAGCTGCTAGATTGACCGGTGTGATGGCTGCCGCTGGGGCTTGGTTGACCACCACTACCGCAACGCTCTCTGGTAGGTAGCGAGCTTCAAAACGGCAAGTCGAGCTGTCGCTGTAAGCTGTCAGAGGTAATTCAAGTAAAAAGGCAACGGTATTGGCTTGTAAGCCCAGAGCTAGTAGAGTCTGTTCGGTTGGAGTAGCCATCTACATCTCACCTCCTGGCAATACCAGATAGAGGTTCATGCTGCGAGAAGCAACGATTATCTCTTCAACCATGTCTTCACGAACAGCCAGGGTTACCCAGGAGAGTGAGGTTTTCGAATAGCTGTTGCCAAACAACCCATTATTCTCAGCATTGCGTTGATTGCCGTTAGAGGTCTCTAGAACCAAAACATCGGCAGCAAGTAGTTCAACGGATTGGCTGTCGGCAGCGTAGATAGCAATTATCGAGCCCGCACTGACAGCACCGCCAACAGCTAAAACATCGTTGGTTGGGATACTGACAGCTACATAACCTTCTGGTATGGTGATGGCTGGCGCTCCGTTGAACAGCTTGGCTTGGACTACTGGTTCATTTGCCATCAAAGGTAGGCCCAAGGTCTGGCCGATGACTTCATCAGCATCTGTTAAAGCCCCGGCTGGTAAGAGTTCAACCAACCAAACGCGTTTACTGACATTGCTTTCGGTTAAACGTTCACCAGGAGCGATGTCGCGGGTGGCAACGAAGACCTCGATTTGCTCCCCACCATAGGCTTCTAAGGTCTGAGAGTGTGCTGCGATAGCTTCATTGCGCACCCCAGAGGCATAAAGGCCCATGAGAGCTGCAGCAACTAAGCCACTGATTACAGAGATCAGTATCCGTCTTCTCTTCTGGTGCATTATCTGGTCCTCTCAAGTGCCTGTCGTTCCTATCAGCAATAGTATGCTAGCATCATATTTTGTGCGCCTATCAGCAATCTGAAATCTTCTTTACACACAGTTATCAGAAATTTCTGGAATAGCTCTTGCCAGCTTGAGCGGTTTAAGATATATTCACGCGGTATCTAACGGCGGTTGCTAAATGGCAACATGAGTATGGATGGAGTGTAGAATGCCGCGTCCAATTATCGACACCGAAGAATGCACTGGTTGTGGGATCTGCGTAGATAACTGCGATCATGATGTTTTGGACATCGTTCAAGACAAGGCTACTGTTATCAATGAAGATGCCTGCATCGCCTGCGGTGACTGCATGGAAGAATGCCCAATGGCGGCAATCGTCGAGATCGAGGAAGACTAGTCGATGTATCTAAGCCTCATCCAGGCAGTGAGGCTAGCCTAAGTCTTCGATCAGCGAGCAATTTGTTTGAGCTCAGCCCAGACTCGCTGTTTGCTGCTGTTGTTCTCAAGCGACGATTCAAAGTCGTCTAAAGCCAGTAGGTGTCGCCCCATAAGATAAATCTCTGCACCGGCCCGCCAAGCGGCCGGTGTTGTTGTTAGGGAGAGCAGAGCTGCCTGGTCTGCGGTTTGCCTGCTGTTTGAGCTCTCGACCAAGGCATCCTGGGTTTTTTGTCGGGCACTGGCATCCAGAGTAATAATCAACAGAGGGTCAAGGATTTCTATCAACTGATGCAACTGACCGGCAGATAGAATCGGATAATCAGGTGGGGAGCAGATAATAGCACACCAGTTGTCTGTTCCCCAGCCTAAGCTAGTCAAGGCGGCTTGTAAGGCTTTACCATCCTTGCCGCTGAGGACGGCTTTGCCAGCCAGCTCAGCAGCCCCAGCCAGGCCTTTTATGAGCAAGACATCTGCCCCAGGTGACCCAGCCAAGTAAGCTTTGAACGGCTGCAGCCCAGATTTCATGCCTGTCTGGTACTGCTCAGCTAATAGCTGCAAGCGTTCAGCATACTTTGAATCGAGTTCAACGGCCTCGGTATCAGTTGAGTTGTCAACCAATAGCATCACTTCGCAGACTAGTTGGAGTTACGAATCGTACGGTTCGTGTTACTATGAACACTGTCTGCTTGTTTGAGCTTGGTATGGCTCTGCAAGCTGATTGCCAGCTTAACACGAACCTGGCTTATAACGAAAGGAATCATCATGGCTATCATCGAACTCACCTTAAGCAATTTTGAAACGACAGTACTGCAGTCTGCTAAGCCCTTTTTGGTTGATTTCTGGGCAGATTGGTGCGGGCCCTGCCACATGATCGCACCAATTGTCGAGGAGATAGCTCATGAAAACGCTGGCAGCTTACTGGTCGGTAAACTCAATGTCGATGAGCAGGCAGATATTGCCATGGCTTATCGAGTAATGAGCATCCCCACCTTGATACTCTTCAAAGACGGTCGACCGGTCGCGACCGTCACCGGAGCAATGCCCAAAGAGATGCTCTTAGAGCAACTCAGCCCACACTTTGTTTAAACCTTCTTATCAACGGTCTACCATCCGCTGATACTAAGACTACCAGCCTTTCACCCACGCCGCTTGAAGACGGCAGAAAACCGCCTGAAACGGCAGAATGGAGCAAACATGTGCACTAATGGAATCAACACCGACCAATTCAGTTCTACCTTAGAACAGGTGGGAGAAGCTGTGGCTCTCTGTCGGCGCTGGACACACCGGGCTTTTCATCAGGTTGAAGATGCCAACATGTTAAAGACGGCAGCCAAGCTTCGCGATGCCCAGGCTTTGCTCGACGATGTGCGGGCTTTGCTTGAAGAAGCTGCTGAATCCCTGCAACAAGAAGCAGCCCTCGCCGAAGATGTCAGCGTGCAGCTGGTCTGACAGCCGCGGTGTCTTGATTGACAGGAGCTAGCGAGATTTACCGGAACCAGCGAGATTGGCCGGAGTCAGCGAGACACGCCGAGACACTCTTGCCAGCAACGCTGTGCTTATCCCAAGCCCTAAGAACTCGGCGTTCGACTCTGGTATGCAAGCAAGCGTTTATCCCCTGACCACCACCTCGATGTATTAAGGACCTTTAAAGTGAGCGAACTAGTACGTTTCAGCATAGCCATGCCTGAAGACCTGCTGATTAACTTCGACAATCTGGTGGCCAAG
>JAIRQI010000027.1 GCA_031256575.1 Coriobacteriales bacterium | reverse complement strand
AAGATCTCATTTTCTTCATGAGACAGCTGTAGATAACCTTCCGGGGCATGCTTTAAATGATGGTGATGACTACCATCCCAAGCCCAGACTGTCACGTCGCGATAAATCATCTCATGGATTAATTGATATCGAGCATCGGCAAAAGCCGAGCCGAGTGGCCCATACTGTTGTTCAAATTCTGCTTTCAAGTTATCGATAGCCTGCATTGTCGAGTCGTCCAAAGTGAGGTGGCTGAAAACCAGCTCATCACCTTCCAAGACCTTGATTGCTACCCAATGCAGTGGATAACCACGGGCTTCAGCATCACCGAGATTGTGTTCATATTCCAGATGTCGGGCTAGCAAGACCTCAACCCGCTTGATTAAGCGTTCCAGCTGTTTGTTCGGCAACTCATGTCGCTTGGATGGTTGGGCGTTTTCCAAGGCAGCCATCAGCTCCTGTAAACCCCAGCGCTGGGTGGCGGAGATACCGACCACCGGAACACCCAGATCGTCGCTCAGCCGCTGGGTATCGATACGAAAACCTTCCCGCTCGACCTCGTCCATCATATTCAAGGCCATGACCATCGGCGCGTTTAGCTCGATTAATTGAATGCTCAGGTAGAGGTTGCGTTCCAGATTTGTGGCATCAATGATATTGATGACAACATCCGGCTGGTCATTCAAAAGAAAATCACGGGAGACAATCTCCTCCATGCTGAAAGGGGAGAGCGAATAGATGCCTGGCAGGTCAACCAGCTCACCTGACCCGTATTGCTCACGAATCTGGCCACGCTTCTGCTCAACAGTCACACCCGGCCAGTTGCCGACATGCTGATTGGCACCGGTCAGCTCATTGAACAGCACGGTCTTACCAGAATTGGGATTTCCGATTAATGCGATCTGCATCAGTTGGCTGCCTTTTCATCGAGGTCTGAATTCGCACCAGAGAATCTGTCTGTAGGGGTCTCAATGACTTCAACCATAATCTGTTTGGCCAAGTCGAAACCGATAGCCAGACGTGATTCCTTAACTTTTAGAATCAAGCCAGTGCGGGTATTGGATAAAACCGTGAACACACTATTAGTGACTAGGCCTAAGACTTCCAGTTTGCTGCGGGTACGAGGCTCAGCCTGATAGGATAAAACTCGGCAGGTTTGGCCAGAAACAGTTCGAACTAGTGGGAGGCCCGCAGACATCGCTTCTCCTTGAGTGAAAAGTTAGATTAATATATCTTTGATGATACTAGCATCCCAATTGTTAGATGTAAATAACTTTTTCATATAAAGAGGGAATTTCTAAGATGTGCTGAGCTGAGCGAGTGGGGGTTGAAGTCAGTTGGCAAACAGAACGATGAGCGGAACGTGTGATTTAGGCAGTGAGCAAACGAAGCTGTTAGTGAGGCAGGAGTGCGAAAAATGAGTGACTAGTGACAAGTCGATGCAGTGACTCGCAGATGGTGATTTATCATAGTTGTGGAGCTAGGGCCAAAATATACTACTACCCCAGAGGTGAATCACAGTAGGCGCAGATCTGAGGTTCTCCCTCAGTGATTCTGCTCACGGCACCACAGCTCTTGCAACGCATCGACACAACGGTTTGCACATCAACATCGAGAACATCTGCTTGTGCAGCGTTTGCCGCCCGCTTTTGCGCTTCCAAGACTTCTTTGAGATTGCGCTCAGTCGCCACTCCTCTGAACACAGTCTTAACGATGCCGGAAATCCTTGATGCTACCAGCCAGATACATAAGGCAATAAATGCGAAGGTTACCAGGGGGATAAGCAGTAACAAGGGGAAGACCTCAAACATCTTGTCCTCGACAGGATTGGAAACAGAGGATAAACCAGCGATCAAGAATACAATCCCTAACTCGACATTACGTATCGATATGAAAGTGTTCATGTCTTCTCCACCATTTGCGATAATCGAACAAGTAGTACCAAACTACTGTCCAATGTATTCCCTGTCAAGCCCACTTGATGAGAAGAACCGATGAACAGCTGGTGAATCTACCTGCGGCAACTCATTCAAAGAGCTTCACTTGCCAGGACCGTGCTGTAACAAAACCATTATCGAAGCAGACCAAGCAAAAACCCTAACTGTATGGCTTAGAGCGGGCGAATCAGCATTCCACTGCGCGGTTTGGGAGCAAACCAGGTTGATTTAGGAGGCATTAGCCGACGGGAGTCAGCAACTTTGAAAAAATCATCGAACTGCACAGGGTACAAAGCGAAAGCCAAGCCATTGTTTGCAGGAGTAAAGTGCTGGAGCTGCTCGAGTAATCCGGATAAGCCCAAAGAGCCTCCGACGTTGGCAATGCGGTCTGAGCTTCGAGGATCATCTATGCCCAGTAAAGGTTGAAGAACCTGATTCTGCAGGATCGAGACATCAAGCCCGGCTAGTGTATCTGCTGGCCGCAGCTGCTCATCAAAGACCAATTGGTACCAGTCACCTGCCAAGTACAGACCAAACTGCCCTCGCTGTCTTGGCTCTGCTTGAGCTGCGGATTGGACTTTTCGGACATTGAATGACCTAGCCAGCTGAGCTAAGAGCTGGTCAGGAGACATTTCGTGAGTATCCTTGATGATGCGGTTATAAGCTTGGATGTGTAGTGTGTCAGCAGGGAAAAGGATGGCTAGGATACCCTGGTCATCGATCTTTGTTGCGGCTTCAGCCCGGTGGTGTCCATCAGCGATATATAGCGCATCGAGAATCTGATAAGTCTCCTGAATCTGATGGTTCATCTGCTTATCAATTGCCCAGATGGTATGCCGGATGCCATCTGGAGCATAAAAGTCATAGAGCGCCGAGTTGTTCTGTAGTAGATAGCTATGTAGAGCCTGCACCTCTGGATTAGGCCGATGGGTCATCAATACCGGACCGGTCTGAGCATTCAGAGCTTTAATGTGAGCGATGCGGTCCGCAAGTTTTACCGGGTGGGTCTGCTCATGTAAGCGTACTGTGCCATCTTGATAGTCAGCACTGGCTACAGCAGCCACTAACCCCAATTGGCTGTGTTGGTTAAGATCTTCTGGAAAGCTATCGTTGGGGACAGTTTCTCCTGCAGTCTTTGGCCATTGCATGCGGTAGAGAAAGAAACGACAATCTTGGTCTGCTTGGTAGAGGCCAGACTGAATATCCTCTTGCAGCAGCTTCTTTGCTTGATCGTAGACCAGGTCAGCATATTCATCGACCTCTGGCAGTATTGCTGCGGTACGGTCAATGCGTAAAAAACTCAAAGGTTGCCTAATGATTTCTTGAGCGGCTTCCTGCAAGGTGTAGATGTCATAGGGGAGTGCTGCAACAGCACTAGCCATCTCAGGCTTAACCTGATAGTTATAAAAAGGCGAGATGCGAACCAAGATCGACCTTTCTAAAAGTGTGATTCAGTTGTGTTCTTTGTTTCAATTATCAACACTGGTTAGTATACGGGTTTATCGCCAGAGTGTTACAGAAAGAATCCAATCCCACCAAGGAAAGAGCTGGTCGCCAAACCACTCTGACAGGTTAATAACCCCATTCTGGATAAGGAAGTAGATAAAGATAGCTTGCAGGATAACTATGATCATTATCACAGATATGAAAGCGGGGCGGCTGATATCATTCTCTTCGTCAGTTTCATTGACCTTGATCTGAAGCCGCTTAACCAGCTCATCGGTTTCTTCACTATTCGAGGTCTGTTTCTCTCGGCGAGGCTTCAGCCTGCGTCGGGGCTCGCTGCTGACGGTTTCAGTAACTATGTCTACAACAGCTTGGTTGCTGGGTGATGGTTCTTCTACTTCAGCAGACGCGGTTTCTTTCTGTTCAGCTACCAGGGCCTCTACGGGCTGAGCAGTTTTATCGATATCATGAGCTTCGTCGATGAGGTCTGCAACAACCCGTTCAGCTTCTGCTTTGACTACTGATGCGGTCTCAACAGCACCTAACGCGCCAGTAATTCGTTGAGCTTCAGCTTCAGCGGCTACTCGTGCGGGAGGATGGTATCTAGCAGCCCTCTTAGCCTTCTCAGCAGGGCTTGGTTCCGCAGCTTGGAGAGAATTGGTTGAAGCTGTTTCAGTTTCAGTTAGCAGGGGAGCCTCTGTGGTTATCTCGGCATCAAGGCTGGGTCTTAAACTGATAACAGGTTTATCGATTACTGTTGCTGCTTTGACCTGTTCATCAGTGATCCGAGCAATTTCGGCTGTGATCTCCAAAGCATCAGCCTGTTCAGCAGTAACTTGTTCAGCAGCAGCTTGTTCGGTGGCCGCCTGTTCGGTAGCGGTTGGTTGGATTATGGGATGAGCATCTGAGCTGGGTATATCGGTCTGAACCACTAGCTCGTTAGCAGCGTGTTCTCTAATGACTTGCTCGACAGCCTGTCTAGTAGCCTCAGCTTCTATTGCCGCTTGCTCAGCGGCTGCTTGCTCCGCCGCAGCCTGCTCCTCCGCTGCCTGTTCAGCAGCCAGTCTACTAGCTTCGGCTTCTGCAGCAACCCTTTCTGCGGCAGCCTTTTCAGCTGCTGCTTTCTCTGCAGCCGC
>JAIRQI010000182.1 GCA_031256575.1 Coriobacteriales bacterium | reverse complement strand
CGGGAGTTCGGTGATTCGGTAAACGAGAAGCGTAGCCCGATACAGCGTCTGAAAGACGCCCTTTCCTAAATGAATCTAAGTGAGCCGGAGCAGATAGCTGGCTTTGCCCTGTTCAAACTGGGGTGTAAGGTCAACCAGGCAGATGGTGACTACCTGGCTAACAGCCTTCTAGATATGGGCGCCCAACTAGTTGAGGCCAGCCAGGCTGAGTTGATTATCGTCACGACCTGCACTGTTACCGGGGAGGCAGATAGCAAGGCACGCAAAACTGTACGGCGCTTGCTGGCCAAAAACCCTCGGGCTTGGCTGTTAGCCTGTGGCTGTGCTGTAGCCATTAATAAAGAGAGCTACTCCAGCTTGGGAGAAAGGGTAGTGGTGCAAGCCGACTTGGCGTCAGCCTTGCGGGAAGCCTGCCGTTTGCTGGGTCTGGCTGGCAGGGTCGAAGACCGAGCAGCTAGCACCCAGAGGCCACTCGGCTACTGTGGTCAATCTGGCACCGAAGGGCTGTCTGGCACAAGTGAGCAATCTGGCCCCCACAAGCAAACCAACTCCAGCATACAGTTCGACTCCAACATTCAGACCTACTCCACCCAGAGGCCTGCAAACCGCCAACGCCAGTATCTGAAAATCCAAGACGGCTGTGACTCGGCTTGCAGCTATTGCATCGTGCATGTCGCTCGCGGCCCAGCAGTCTCGCTGTCGCTTTCCGAGCTGGTCGCAAACGCTCGCCAAGCCGAAGCCAAGGGACTACGCGAGCTGGTGCTGACAGGGGTCAACCTGGGCAGTTACCAAGACCAGACAGAAGGACTCTGTGATTTGCTCCAGGCCTTGCTGAACAATACCTCGAATTGTCGCTATCGGCTCTCCAGCCTGGAACCGCTGCATTTAAGCGAGAGACTGATTGATTTGATAGCCTCAAGCGAGCACCGTATCTGTGCCCATCTGCACCTGCCTTTGCAGAGCGCCTCCGACGAAGTGTTAAGTCGGATGAACCGTCCCTATACCAGTTCCGAATACTCTGAGCGGGTAGCCCTGGCCCGCGACCGTCTGCCGCACTTGGCCTTATCCACAGATGTCATTGTCGGATTCCCGGGTGAGACTGATTCGGACTTTCGCGCTACCTTGGACTTCTGCCGGCGTATGGCCTTCATGCGCCTGCATGTCTTTTGCTATTCGCGTCGGCCAGGCACCCCGGCAGCTGCTTTTGCTGGCCAGGTCTCAGCCGAAGTCAAGGCCGAGCGCTCGCTTGAGCTGCGGCAGCTGGCTGAGCAGCTGACGCAAGCTGACTTACAAAAGCGACTCGGTCAGCGGGAATTGGTCTTGATTGAGCGCCCAGGTTTAGGCCGGGCGGAGTCTTACCACCAGGTGCGCCTTGATGCGGCTCTACCCGTCGGGGATTTGGTCGAGCTTTGCTTTAGCGGTATCCGAGAGCAAATGCTAGAATGAACGTACGGGTTTAGCGGATAATTGCGATATTGAAAGGTACAGATGGACTGGGCACAGATTACTCTGACGATTCCTGAAGGGCTGGATGTAGCACGCCTGGTTGGTGTGAATGACATCCTGCTGCGCATTATTGAAGAGCGCTTTGACGCTCGCATCACTTTACGGGGACAGCAGATTGACATTCTGGGCGATGCTTTAGAGATTCAGGTATTGACCGCGCTGTTCACCGACATGATTCAGCTTTTGGAGGAGGGCAAGACAGTCACCCCCGAAGAGCTTATCCAATCCATCGACCTGATTCGTCATGGTGAGCTGACCCCCGCTATTTTGCGCGAGGACATCTTGCTGACCTACCGCGGCCGAGCGGTGCGGGCTAAGACCGGCGGCCAGAAGCGCTATGTTGATGCCATCCGCAGCAATACGGTGACCTTCGCCATCGGCCCGGCGGGTACTGGCAAGACCTATCTGGCGATGGCCATGGCGGTCGCTGCCTTGAAGCGCAAAGAGGTCAACCGCCTGATACTGACCCGTCCTGTAGTCGAAGCCGGTGAACACCTGGGCTATCTGCCGGGCACCCTAAATGAGAAAATCGACCCCTACATCCGGCCGCTCTATGATGCCTTGTTCGACTTGACCGATATGGAGAAGGGCATCTTGCAGATTGAGCAAGGGGTGATTGAAATTGCCCCCTTAGCCTACATGCGCGGCCGAACCTTAAACGATAGTTTTATAGTCTTAGATGAGGCGCAAAACACCACACCCGACCAGATGAAGATGTTCTTGACTCGGTTGGGCTTTGGTTCAAAGATGGTCATCACCGGCGATGTAACCCAAATGGATTTGCCTAAGCGGATTAGCGGGCTTTTGACAGTCCGCAGTATCTTAGAAGGCATTGACGACGTGGCTTTCATCGAATTAACCGGTAAGGATATTGTTCGCAACTCTTTAGTGCAACGTATCGTAGCAGCCTACGAAAGCGCTGAAGAGAGGGAGGAGTTGTGAAGTGGAAGGTTTATCGATTGTACTGACCCCAAGTGATGTTCAACTACCGGCTGCCGCATTGGAGGTGCAGATTTCGGTAGCCAGCGATGCTCAGCCCCAGGTTCCCTACTATGAAATGGGACAGCTGGCCCTCTGGGCCTTAAACGAGATTGTCGTCGACCAACCAGCAGAACTGTCGCTGGCTTTTGTCGGTGCTAATCGGATGCGCGATTTGAATCGCGACTATCGAGGTGTGGATAAGGCCACGGATGTGCTGTCTTTCAGCTCCGGCTGGAACGAACAAGAACTGGTGCCGCGGGATGACCAACCGCTGGTTTTGGGGGATATCGTAATTTGTCCGGAAGTCGCTAACCGTATCTCATACGGTAGTGACATGGAATTCAATGAAAAGCTGGAAGTGTTGGTATTCCACGGTATCTTGCATCTGCTGGGCCATGACCATGAAGAAGCAGAGCAGGCTGCTGTCATGGAGACCGCAGAGGATAGGTTGGCTCAGGCTTGGGCAGACTGGCGGTTTACCCAACCGCAGCTATCTGCTCAAGGTCTTGGAGCAGCTTCAGCAGCAGGAGCTGCCAGAAGAGCAGGTGCTGCTAGCGCATCAGCTGGTGCAGCAATAGGCGCTGGAGCCGGGGTGGCCGGTAGCGCTTTGGGGGAGCAACAAGCTGCAAGAGCATCCAGCAGAGCAACCAGTGCTGGTGCAACATATGGGACAGCTGACTATGGCGAGTATGCTGACCAGGATTACCCAGCTACTGAAGCGTCCCTAAACTACCCGACAGACCGCGATATCAATAATCTCGAACAGGAGATTGAACGTAAGCCATACAACCTGCTACTGGCTTTTCGCTGGGCCTTCGAAGGAATCATTGCGACCATTCGCAGCCAACGGAATATGCAGATACATCTGGGGGTAGCGGCCCTTGTCATCATCGTTGCCTTCTTTATGGGCCTGACCGCTGCTGAGTGGAGCGTTCTGATTATTGCCATAGCCTTGGTATTTGCGGCTGAGATGCTGAATACGGCAATCGAGGTGATTGTCGATTTGGCCTCGCCAGGCATTCACCCTAAAGCCAAGCTGGCTAAGGATATCGCTGCCGGGGTAGTGCTGGTTACTGCAATATGCTCGGTAGCAGTCGGCTTGACAATCTTCATCAATGCGATTCTGCGACTACTGGCAACATGACCTTGGAGCAGCCGAACTCAGTATTCTTTAGCGGCTTTGTGACTTTAATTGGTCGGCCGAACACCGGCAAGTCGTCACTGATAAATGCTGTCGTCGGCAGCAAGGTAGCAATAACCTCCGATGTCACCCAGACTACCCGTCATCGGTTTCGGGCTATTCTAGATGGCCCAGACTACCAGTTAGTAATGGTAGATACCCCAGGCTTGCACAAACCACAAGATGCCCTCGGTGAAGAGCTGAACACCTCAGCCATCAAAGCCCTGGAGTCAGTGGATGCGGTGGCATTTCTCTTGGATGCCTCGCAGCCCTTCGGTAGTGGAGACCGTTGGGTACTGGCTCAGCTGAAAGGGTTGAAAGTACCGCTGCTGCTGGTCTTATCGAAGATTGACCTGGTCGACGAAGCCACCATCCAGTCTCAGATTGCCGCTGTAGAGGCAGCCGTCGGGCAGCAGTTTACCGCTGTACTGCCCTTAAGCTCCCTGACCGGACAGGGTGTGCAGGCTTTCATCGATACTGTGGTTGGGCTGCTACCTGAAGGGCCGCGCTGGTTTCCTGAAGGTACTGCAACCGACCAGGACATCTCGGTACTGGTTGCAGAGTTCATCCGCGAAAAGGTGCTCTACCTGACCAGTGAAGAAGTCCCGCATGCAGTCGGAGTGCTGGTCGAAGAACTAAGCTACGAAAAGAAGCGCGACCTGACCCGCATCGAGGCCGTAATCTATGTCGAGCGGGAGTCGCAGAAGGGTATATTAATCGGCAAGGGAGCAGAACGCATCAAGAGCATCGGCTCACTGGCCCGGGTCGATTTGGAACGGCTCTTGGGAACGCGGGTCTTTTTAAACCTGCGGGTCAAGCTGCGTAAAGGTTGGCGGCGGGATGCCAACCAAATCCGCCGCTTCGGCTACGGCTAGGATTACCGACCATGCCGACATACAGCGCCCGCATCATCGTCTTGAAGAAAACCAAGCTAGCCGAGATGGACCTGATAGTCACCGGATTTAACAGTGACGGCCAGCAGTTGCGGCTGGTGGTCAAAGGAGGCCGTAAGCCAGGCTCACGGCGCGGCTCCCACTTAGAGCTTTTCTGCCAAACAGACATTGTCATGCACCAAGGGCGCAGCAGTATGTACACAGTAACCGAAGCCCAGCTGGTCAATCCCCACAGCGGTTGTCGTCTGGACATCGAGCATAGCGCCGCAGCCGCAGCAATCAGCGAACTGGTTGAGGTTTTATCGCGCGAGGCAGATGCTGAACCAAGGTTGTTTTTGCTGCTCGATGCCGCTTTAGATACTCTGGAGAAGACCGCCATAGCTGGTTTGGAGCTGATGGTGGCGGCTGCCTTGCTAAAAATCATCGCCCAGGTCGGGTTTCAACCCAACCTGGACAGCTGCCTGGTCTGCGGTCAACCGTTCGAGGTAGATAGGCCAGACACATCCCTTGCTTTCTACTTTTCCTTTGAACAAGGAGGGATTATCTGTGCCGATTGTCAAGCTTTCGACCAGTCTGCTACTGCTGCACCAGCGGTCCAACCAGCGCTCTTAAGCTGGGTAGCCCTATTGATTAAGAGCCGATTTAGCCAACTAGCAGAATTTGCTGATGCTGAGCATCAGTCAATCGGGCACCAGCTACTGCTCTTTGCCCGAGACTGGATGCGGGCCCAGGTAACCCCGAAAAACCGCTCTCTTGATTTCATGCTGAGTAACTCTGCCTCCTGAAATGCAAATAATGTAATAGATTATCCAGAATCTTTACGACCCTGTGAACCACGACCTTCTGAAGTTTCAGTAAAAAATCTGTTGCCACAACTATCAAGAACAACAATCTGACTTACATCAACCCGATTTCGCGAAAATAGCGCTCGGCACCCGGGTGAAAGGGAACTGTGATGCCCTTGATGGCGTCAGCTTCGTCAAGGTAAGCGCCCATCAAGTGGTTTAAGGCAATCTCAGCTCGGTTTTCGAACAAAGCCTTGGTCAGCATATAGACCAGGTCACTACTCAGTTTATTAGAGACAATAATCATAGCCTTGACAGCTACAGTAGGCACTT
>JAIRQI010000127.1 GCA_031256575.1 Coriobacteriales bacterium | reverse complement strand
TCCGGACCTCTGCCGGAGTTGTGCGCATCAACATGCTCATTATCATCGAGTTGATGGCTACCGACTTACCCGAACCAGTCGTACCACCAATCAACAGATGGGGCATGCCAGCCAGGTTGGCGACGATGCTGGCTCCCTCGACGTCCTTGCCAATCGCCAGTTGCAGGGCGCCACTGGGAGCCTGCGGTAATACATCACCTAGCAATACCAGAGAGCGTTCGGCATTCGGTACCTCTACTCCAACCAGCGAGGTGCCTGGTATGGGGGAGAAGATGCGTACCGAGCTGGCAGCTAAAGCCAGTGCAATGTCATCGGAGAGCGAGGTGATGCGGGCTACCCGTACCCCTTCTCCCAATGCCAGTTTATACAATGTGACAGTTGGCCCTGCGGTCCAGCCGACTACCTGGGCATCAACCTGAAACTGCTGCAAGGTTTCTTGTAGCTCAGCGGCGACCGCTTTTAACTCGGCATCAACTGCTCGGGAAGTCGCTCGCGAGCGGGAAATCTTTAAGAGGTCGAAGCTGGGCAATTGGTATTCCGGTTGCTTGTCAACCGGATGGAGAGTTGGCTCAAGCGAGCTGGATGAATCAGCGCTTTCTGCCAGAGCCTGGTCGTCGGTCTTATCCCGTCGTTTCTCACGGCCTACCAGACGGCGGGTCACCCCAAGCTCGGGATCGTCTTGCAGGTTGTCGAGCTCGTCGTCATAGGCATCTTCGGCAAAGCCAGCCCAGGTATTGGCTGCCGACATCGATTGGGATTCCGCTGCCAATCTGGCTGTCGGAGTCAGCAGGCCATCATCATAAGGGTCTTGAGCTGCTTGGCCTGGGCCGCGCTGCCAACGCTTAGTCTGCGGCTGGTCGAGTTCTTCTCCCAGGTCATATGGCCCAGCGCTAGTCGGAGCCTCGCTGCTCTTTGCCTTGAACAGGCTGTTCAAGCGCTCCGCCAAAGAGACCAGGGAGAAGCCAGTCAACACCGCGCCGATAATCACCGCTCCAATGCCGATGACCATGGCGATGGCATAACCGACCAGACTGAGTAGCATCCAAGCCAGCGCAGCTCCCAGATATCCGCCGTGGCTGAGCAGGTTGGACGATTCAAAGACCCGCATCGGGTCAGCGGTGGCGTTTGCGGTATTCAAGGAAATCAAGGTCAAGGCGGCTAAAAAGATGGTCAACAGGCCCAAGCTGAGACGCAGTCGGGAGGCAGAGGGAGGTTGACGCACAAAGAAGCTGGCAGCCCAAGCAGCCAACAAAAACGGCAAAGCCAAGGCTCCGACTCCAAATAGCATATGTAGAGCAGAGGATACAGCCACTGTGACCAGGGCATCTCCGGGAGCAACTACGGCTATGAAGAGAGCAATTGCCAGCACCACCAAAATGATGCCAACGACCTCTAACCGAATCGCCGATTCCAGTATCGGTTGCCGTGCGGCTTTGCCAGCCTTGTTGTTCTTGGCGGCAGTACCGGTCTTCTTGGATGCAGCAGACTTACTCGCGGTCGACTTGCTTGACCTCCGGTTTGTATTGGATTTCGAATTACCGGACTGGCCGGACTTTTTCGCACTCACTTATCCTCCTGCTGTGTTTAATGCTACGTTTGGAGTATTGATGATATTGTACCCGAAAGCGGGCTGATTGTGCTCTGTCTAGTTCTGGCTACCAGGCTAGTGTGCTGGCTGGTGCAAGCAGTGTAGCTCTCTTCCGAGAAGACTTCAGACTGTGCTGGAAATTGAATACTAGCACTCGAAAAAAATACCCAGTATTTAGTATCTAAAACAATGCGGAGAAGGCCCCCAGGCTGTGCTCGAAATCTACTCCGTATTTTGGGTCGGTGGCGGCGACATAGGTGCGCTTGATAGCATCTAGCGTGAAATCGCAGGCAATCTGGATAGACTGGGCGATTGGCTTGTCGTTGATGATTGCTGCTAGCAAGGCACTGGAATAGATGTCGCCGGTACCGTGATAATACCCGTCGATGCGTTCAGTGAAGTAGTAATCGATACTATCGGTAGCTTTGTTATAAGCAGCAGCACCAATTCTATCGTAGACAAAACTGACCCCGGTCAGCACCACCTGGTTGGGGCCGATGGCTGCTAGGTCTCGAAGCAACTGCTCAATATAAGGTTGGTCGTAATCCTCATCGGGGTACTCGCGTCCCAGCATCAGGGTAGCTTCAGTGATGTTCGGCACTATCAGGTCAGCCAGGCTGCAAAGATTACGCATGCCTAAAGCAAAAGCCAGGTCGAAGGCCGGATAGAGCTGTCCGTTATCAGCCATCGCCGGGTCAACGAAAATCAGGCTACCCTGAGCTTTGAAGTAGCGAAAGATGTCGGCAATCAACCGTAGTTGCTGGTCGCTGCCCAGATAACCGGTATAGATAGCATCTGCTTGAGTGTCCAGGCTCTGCCAATGAGCAATGATTGGCATGATATCCTCGGTCAAATCACGGAAAGTGTAGCCTTCAAAACCTCCGGTATGAGTGGAGAGGATTGCTGTCGGCAATATCGAGGTCTCGATGCCAGCTGCTGAGATAATCGGCAATGCGACGGTCAATGAGCACCGGCCGATGCAGGAGATGTCCTGGATAGTGATAACATGTTTTTGCATACTACTCCCCTTTTTACCTCGTCCGGTGCTATGACCTTCTAAGCGTTCACTAGGTGTTTCGACCAAGTAGGTCTCCACACAACACTTCGTCGTTGCTGACCTCGCCAAGCACTTCAACCTAGAAATTCTCCACCTATAGCTTCACACTAACCTGCTTCTGCCTGGCGCTTCTGTACCAGTTCCACAGCTTGCTCCCGAAGCAGGTATTTTTGTACCTTGCCGCTTGAAGTCTCCGGGTACTTATCCACAAAGAATACATGTTTCGGAGCCTTGAAACGCGCCATGCGCTGGATGACAGCCTCGCGAATGCCTTCCTCGGTCAGTTCAAAGCCCTCGCGACTCTTCACAAAGGCTACCACTATCTCGCCATAATGGGTATCGGGTACCCCGACTACCTGGGCATCCAGCACGCCTGGGACGGTTAGCAGGTAGTTCTCTATCTCCAGGGGATAGATGTTCTCGCCACCCCGGATAATCATATCCTTGATGCGACCGGTGATTTTATAAAAGCCGTCCTGGTCATAGCTGCCCAGGTCTCCGGAGTGCAGGTAACCGTCGGCGTCGATGGCGGCAGCTGTGGCTTCGGGCATCTTGTAGTAGCCTTTCATCACGTTGTAGCCCTTGCAGCAGATTTCACCGACTTCTCCCGGGCCGCAGAGGTGGCCGTCCTGGGGGTCGATGACCCGCACGCTGACCGCTTCATGAGGCTTACCGACGGTGTTCACGCGGTGCTCCTCGCTGTCGTCCCAGGCGGTTTGGATGAACACCGGCGATGTCTCTGTCAATCCGTAGCAGTTGGTCAGTTCGGTCTGGTTCATCTTGCTCATGGCTTGGCGTACCACCTCCGGCGGCACAGCCGAGCCGGCGATGATTCCGGTACGCAGGCTGGTCAGGTCGAACTCCGCGAAACGCGGATGGTTGAGCACCGAGATGAACATCGTCGGCACCCCGTAATTAGCTGTACAGCGTTCGCCATGTATAGACTGCAGCACCTTCAAAGCGTCAAATTCCTCGACCACGACCATCGTGGCGTGGTGGGTCAGCACCGCCATTACACCCAGTACGCAGCCAAAACAGTGGTAGAAAGGTACCGGCAGACAGACGCGGTCAATGGCACTGAGCCGCTCCCTCTCGCCAATGAAGAAGCCGTTATTTAGGATATTGCGATGAGTCAGCATGACTCCCTTGGGAAAACCGGTGGTGCCTGATGTGTACTGCATGTTGACGGCATCAGTGTTCGTAAAACCGGCGCGAGCCTCCTCCAGCAGGCTATCCGGCAGATGCTGGCCCAATAAAATCAGCTCCGGTGCCGAATAGAAGCCGCGGTGCTTTTCCGGACCCAAAAAGACCAGATTGCGCAGATGGGGATAAACCGGTGACTGTAAGTGCCCGCGTTCATAGGTCTTAGCCTCGGGGATAAGTTCGCGGATGATTTTTACGTAATCGACGTCCCGCCAGGCATCGATGATGCAAAGCGTGCTCATGTCAGACTGCCGCAGCACATAATCTAGCTCGTGGCTTTTGTAGGCTGGGTTCATGGTCACCAATACAACGCCGATTTTTGCGGTAGCAAACATCAAGGTCAGCCAGTCCGGCACATTACGTGCCCAGACTCCCAGATGGTCGCCCGGTTTCATCCCGATGGAAATCAACCCTTTGGCCAGGTTATCGGTGCGGATGTCAAAGTCGCGATAGGTCCAGCGCAGCCCCCGATCGTGGTAGACGATGAACTCCTGGTCGGGGTCAAGCGCTACCTGGGCCTGAAAGTAGTCTCCGATTGTCAATTCGGTGTGCATCGGGTAGGGCGACGGGTCGAAGGAGGTGGCTGACGAACCGTCGGCCTCCCTGAAAGCTATATTCTTAGTCATGATATCTCCTAGGCTGGTGTGTAGACGCAAGCCACGAATTTTGCTGGTGCTCCCTCATGGGAGCGCACCTGATGGGGCACGATGGAGTCGTAATAGATACTGTCACCCGGCCAAAGCACATAGATTTCGCGACCGTATTCAATCTCCAACGGACCTTCCAGAGCAAACAGCCACTCTTCGCCCTCATGGGCAGAAAGCTCGTGCTCCAAAGCATCAGACGGAGTCAATGTGATGAAGAAGGGCTCCATATGGCGAGAGGCTTTGCCTTCAGCCAAAGCGCTAAATATCAAACCTCCGGCATCAGACTGGGTTTCTAAAGCATTAAGACGGGTCGTCTCGGTATAGTCTGCTTGGCGGACCAATGCTGGCCCGAGGTTCTCATCATCATCCAGCAAAGT
>JAIRQI010000092.1 GCA_031256575.1 Coriobacteriales bacterium | reverse complement strand
ACACTCTGACATCATGATGTCAGAGTGTCAAAACAGTACCGTCCCCCTGACATCCTGTTGCCCCTGACATCCTGACATCCCGTCCCCGCTGACACCCCTGACATCTTTTTCGGACGGCGATAGCCGCCTTCTCTTGGAGTGGATATACTATCCTAGACCAGAATCAGTTCAACTCATTGTCGCACACCCTTGATGTGTAAAAAGGAGAAATGGATTGTGCTTTATTGTTCAACTAATGAATTAGACTGCTTTCAATACCACGATGCAGAGATAAAAGAAATGAGGTTCATTAATCGAGATATGATATGGATTGTCTCTGCTATAAACGCTACTACCAAAAACACTCAAAACACAAATGCAGAGGATATGTGCGTTGAGCAAGCTACTATGAGATTTGACAACATAGCCATAAAAAGCATAGTGTTTTCGGCATATACTGTAAAAGACTCCAAAGGCAACCTTATTGAAGATGTAGAAGCTATTACAGCAAGACCACAAGATTTTGACGAGATTTTAAGGAAATCCACAGATCGTTATTGCTTTATATTCGATATGAATAGCCTTACGAAAAGCCACGACGGTACTTATGAAGCGTGCTTCAATATTGATGGTAGCTCAGGAGACTACTATTTCACTTTCTCGTTTTCGTCCTCAACTGTGGAATGGGATAATTTCAGTGGTAAAGCTTGGTATGAACACCCCATGTGGAAAAAACAGCAGTGACCTATTTCGACAAACAAAGAAGAGCAAACTAACGCTCAAAATCAGTTAGCTCCTTACTTTATGGATAATACAATTTGTGTTGTAATAACGTTGCTACCAGAAAAATCAAGAAGTCTAACCCCTGTATTTTCTCTGGTTTGCACCCTTCGCCTGCCTACTCCCACTCGATGGTTCCGGGGGGTTTGGGGGTGATGTCGTATAGTACTCGGCAGACTCCTGGGACATTGTCTAGTATCAGTTTAGTTACCTTCTGCAGGAATTCCATCGGCAGGTCGGGTATGGAAGCTTCCATGGCATCGACGCTGAGGATAGCTCGGATGATTACCGGCCACTCGTAGACACGCACACCATCCCGCACTCCAGTGGTACGAAAATCGGGGACGATGGTGAAGAACTGCCAGATTTCCCGGTCGTACTCTGCAGCGCTAAACTCCTGGCGCAAAATGGCATCGGCTGCCCGTACTGCTTCTAGTCGGTCGCGGGTGATAGCTCCCAGGCATCGAACAGCAAGCCCCGGTCCCGGAAAAGGCTGCCGATAGACCATCGAAGCAGGCAATCCTAGGGCTTCTCCGATTATCCGCACTTCGTCTTTGTAAAGTAGTTTGACTGGTTCCACCAGCTCGAATTTCAAGTCGTCGGGCAGGCCTCCGACGTTGTGGTGGGCTTTCACCGGGCCGCTCTCTAAGATGTCCGGGTAAATGGTGCCTTGGGCAAGAAAACCGACATTATCAAGTTTGCGGGCCTCATCCTCAAAGACCCGGATGAACTCAGCGCCGATGACTTTGCGCTTCTGCTCAGGGTCACTCACACCAGCCAGCTTGTCTAAAAAGCGCTCGCTGGCTTCTACAAAGACCAGGTTAGCTGAAAGCTGGCCACGAAAGACCTCGATAACCTCTTCGCTTTCGCCTTGGCGCATCAAACCGGTGTTGACATGCACGCAGACCAGCTGCTGGCCAATTGCTTTGATTAACAGGGCAGCGACCACTGAACTGTCTACCCCACCCGAAAGGGCCAGTAAGACCTGACGGTCAGCAATCTGCTCTTGCAGACGGACTACCTGCTCAGCAATGAAGTCCTCAGCTTGCTTTACGGTTGTGATTCTCAACATATCGTCAGGTCGCCTGTTCGGATCCATAAACCCTCCATAATCTATGCGCGTTATATGAATCAAATATCATAACATCCCTGCAGCACCCAAAATGCAGCGCTAGTGTTTTTGCCTGAGATACCTTGACTTTCATCCGTCAGTCGGCAGCGACACCTGTTAAGTGCTCAGACTATCTACCCACTCACCAAAGCTCCAGCTTAAGCCCTAATCTCACCACCAACCACGCTAGTTACTTTATTCAGTACCTTTTGGTGGATATACTCCACTTCTTCTGAGATAAGTGTTCGGTCAGCAGCCCGATAGCTTAGGGAGAAGGCCAGCGATTTCTTGCCGGCTCCAAGCTTTTCGGTATCAGTGAAGACATCGAAGAGGCGAATCTCTGAGAGCAGCGCTCCCCCGGCACTCTTGATAACCTGACTGACTTGCTCCGATGTGACGGACTCGTCGACGACTACTGCCAGGTCACGCTGGACAGCTGGGAACAAAGGAATATCTACGAACGGTCTCATCAGCTGGGAGGCTTTAATCAACAAGGAATATTCCAGCTCGAAGGCAATTACCGGTACGTCGATATCAAAGGCCCTGGCTACCCGGGGATGCACCTCCCCAATCCAGCCTAATACGCTAGAGCCAGCTAGCACGCTGGCTGCTCGTCCGCTTTGTAACCAAGCTGCTTCATCGCTTGTCAAAGCCTTGAAGCGCAGTTTGGCAATATTCAACTCCCGTCCGATGGTCTCTAGGATACCTTTGGCATCAAAGAAATCCACAGCCTGGTATTCACGGTTCCAACTGGCGGTTCCAGCGGCTCCGACTAAGACTGCAGCTAGCATCTGACGTTCTTTTGGTTGCTTGCGGCCTTCGTGGGTATGAAAGACCGTACCCATCTCATAGAGCTTGATGTCGTTGGTGCCGTGGTGCAGGTTATAGGCAACTGACCGTAGCAAGCCTGGCAGGATGCTGCGCCTGAGCACTGACATCTCCGAGCTAAGGGGGTTAATCAGCTCCACAAGCTGTTCGCTATCGCCATAACCCATCGGCACATCTGTTGCATCAGTCGGTGGCACGAAAGCATAGGTCATTGTCTCGTTTAAGCCCATTGACCTCAGCAAACGCCCCAGTTGTCGCTCCTTGGCCTGCGTCTCGCTGAGCTGCCCGGTCCTTTCTCGACCCCCAGGCAAGGTCGGTTGCACGCGGTTCATGCCCCAGACCCTGAGAACCTCTTCGTAAAGGTCAATCTCCCTCAGCAAGTCTGGACGATAACTCGGCGGAATAACACGAAGGCTTGACTGCAAGCCGTTTGACGGCTGCTCGCTATCAGGCACTGCTCGCCCAACTGGAGTAACCGTACAGCCCAGCCGCATCAGGATGGCCATAATCTCTTCAAGAGGGATATTGGCCCCGACAAACCTGGCAAAACGCTCGATACGAAACTCCAGCTCGGGCAGTTCTCGAGGCAGTGGGTAGCAGTCGACCACCCCTTCCTCAATTACTCCTCCAGCCACAGCGGCAGTAAGAATCGCCGCTCTCAGCGAGTAATCGGCTGAACTGCGGTCGTCCACTCCCCGCTCGTAACGCATCGAGGATTCACTGACCAGCTGCAAACGGCGGGAGGTGCGGCTGGTGTGATT
>JAIRQI010000062.1 GCA_031256575.1 Coriobacteriales bacterium | reverse complement strand
ACTTTGGATACCGATCTGAATCTTGGTACACCCCAAGCGCCGTAGTAGATAGAGCTGTTCAGGATCAATGGCATCGGGACGGGTCTCGATAGTCAGCCCTACCACCCGGTGTAATGCTGTCTCGTTAGTTTGCTGCTGCTCAATCAACTCAGAAAAGCTGGCGGTTTGCGTACTTGCGATGCTTTGGTATACCGGGTTTTGCTTGTACAGCAGTTCGACTGCCTGGTTGTAGCTCAGTAAACCTTGGTTGACTTGCTGTTGCAGCTCAGCAGCCAGCGACTCATTCTGTTGATACTGGCTGAGGCTGCTTGACAACCCAACCGGGAGGCTTTGCTCCTCAGATTCATTTAGAGCCCGAAACAGCTCTTTTACAAACCAGACCTGATAGCTAAGAGGATAATCACTCCATGTCCCACCTAATACGATTAACTCTATTTTGTCTGTCGCATGTCCCATATCAATCAAGGTCTGCAAACGGGAGATTACCTGTAGATAAGGGTTAAATGAGTTGCGCTCAGCACGTTGACAGGCTGGCTCAGCACTCAGGTAGCTCTTGGGCATGCGGATGTCATTGGGGCAAAACAGGCAATCATTAGAGCACTTCCAGGGTTTGGTGATGACTGTGATGGTGGCCACTCCGGAAGCAGTACGACGCGGTTTAATGCGTAAGGTCTGCTTGAGCCGGGCTTCCTGTTGCGGGGTAACCTCCCATGCCGCCCAATGTTCAGGCTCGGACTGCTTGACTCGTAGATAAAACGGCAGCAACTGCTTTTTCGCAAACTGCTCAGGGTTAGCCCGCCCTTGGTTATGGCGATGGATGACCTTCTCCAAGACCTGCTCATTGAGGACTTCATTTACTTGCAGTAGGTCGAGTATTTCTAATAGAATTGCTTCCATCACTACAGTATAGAGTGGACGAAGGCACGGATGGATGCTCAGACTGCCGAAAAACTGATTCGACTGAATAACGATTTCTATCAGCAACATGGCTCCAGCTTTGCTGCTACCCGGCTCTCGCCCTGGGCAGGCTGGCGACAATGCCTGGATTATCTGATGACTGCTGATGACTTTTCGAGCCAAGCTTTCTCGGTACTTGACCTGGCTTGCGGCAATCTGCGCTTTGCCCGCTTTCTATTTGAAGCGCTACCAGAGTCTCAAATCGCTTACTATGCTGTGGATAATAACCCGTCTGCTGTACCTGAGATGAGCTCGGTCAACTATCAAGACCTGGATATCCTCAAGGTTTTGTTGGACAATCAACCGCTCAGCAGCCAACTTGAAGCTCCCCTCTGTGACCTCTCGCTGGCTTTTGGCTTTTTGCACCATATTCCAAGCTGGCAGATGCGTTTGACTCTACTGGAAAGTTTGGTTCAACAAACCCGCTGCTCAGGCTATGTGCTGGTATCTTTCTGGCAGTTCATGAGCAACCCGCAACTGGCAGCGAAAACCCAGGACACTCATCAACAAGCCCTGGTGGAGCTCGGCCCCCTGGTGCTCGATGAGAATGATTATTTGCTCGGCTGGCAGAATACTCCAGGAGCTTATCGATATTGCCACAACTTCACAGATGATGAATTAGATCAATTGATCGATTCTCTGACTGGCCAAGCACGGCTGGTTAAACGCTTCTCTGCTGACGGCAGGACTGGCGACTTGAACTGCTACCTGGTACTGCAGGTACTATGAAACGGAGGGCGGCCTGAACCGCCCCCCGCTGATAACCTAGTTACCTAGTTACCTAGTTAATCCGAGAATCTACTCAAAGAATCATCTACCGTAGGTAGAAGCCCTTTCCGTACTTATCCACTTCATCGTAAACCCAGGCATCAACCTGACCACCCTGGTCCGCATTCATGGTTGCTGAACCGCTCATCCAGACAAAAGCTCCACCGGGGGCATATTTGTCTATGGTGTCGCGGACCTTCTGGCGGGTCTGCTCCTCAGTAGCATCGAGGAAGAAGCGGACAGCAATCTCTAGGATGATCTTGTTGTCGTATTTCTCTTTGAAGGCTAGGAGGTCGTTTACCGGAGTCGCGGAGTTCCAAATTTGGACGCCGATGCCCACCATGTCATCCATGAAGTCCTCGCAGCGACCGCAATTGTGGTAACTGACAATCTTGCCATTCTCTTTCAGCAGGTCAGCCACCCGTTTGTAGCGCGGCAGCAAGAACTCACGAAAATGCTCCATTGAGACAAAGGGGTTCAGCTCGGTGGCATTGTCGTCGCCCATGCCCATGACCTCGGCCATCGGGTAGTACTTGAGCAGGTTCTTGACCATCCAGATGTCGTAGTCGCAGAGATAGTCCAAGAGTTCGTGCAAGGCATCTGGCTCATCGTACATAGCCAGCATGGCACCTTCGAAGCCCATAAAGCTGGCGAGCTGCAAGAAGTAACCGCCACCACCGCCGAACATCGAGGTGACCTGGGTCTCGGGATCCCACTCAAAGTTGGCCAGGTCGGCTTGAGAGGCTTTCTCCCAGTCGTAACCATCCTGGTATGGTGCCTTGATGATGTCCCGCCATTTGGTTACATCCGGTAGGATAAACTGGCCTGGTGCGGGCATGTAACCGGTGCCGTTGACATCGATCTCGTGCGGGACGCCCCAGACGTTTTTACCATCCGCGTCAAAGTTGCCAAAACCACAGATCGAGGGCATCACTCCTACGACGCCGATCTTCTCCCCCGGGTCTGCAAAGAACTTGTTGAATGGTACGTCGGCAACCGGGGTCTTTCCTTCTAGCATCCTGAAAAAATCTACCCTATATGACATGACACACTCCCTTCCTTTCTCTGTGTAGCGGGAGACAAGCGCGGCTGACTTGCCTGCTATCTTGCCTGCTATCTGATTTCAAAGTAGCGTGGTGCCCATAAGCAGTCAATACAGAGGTGCAGTCTGCATATTATTCATCGAATTTTCTGCTGTGTTCTATCATTGACCGCTAAAAACCACCGCTCAGCGGTATGACTTGGTTGCATGAACCGCCACTCGGTGGCATCGCTTAATGAACGGCTACCACCCAAGCGATATCGTCGAATGCCTGAAGCACCTGCCAACAGCAACAGCCACCAAAAACCACCGCCCGGTGATTGTTCTCACCGGGCGGTTAATCATCTAGTAGCATCCCAGCCAGGCAGCGCATAAGCGCTCTATACCGGGAAGCAAATCAGTTGATGTCTGGTCTTTACATGTACAAGCCAAACATCATGGAATTGATAGTGGCTTCCCGGACTGCCCTGTCTGGCTCCCAGGAATCATCATCAATTACTTCTTGGAAAATCTCCATAATTGAATAGTCTGGAATTTGGATTTCGTCCATTATGCCTTACCTCCAGTGCTTAGCTCGTATGCGGTCTCATATGCAGTGACGATACCCGATACCGGGGCGTCCTTCGCAGCAATCAGGCCATTACCCAGGGCAAAGATGTAGCCGCCACCGGGGGCCAGCTCGTCAAAGCAGCGCTTGACGAAGTCTTTGATCTGTTGGGTGGTGCCCAGCTGTAGCAGCTCGGCCTTTGGTCCGGCTACCAGGGTGCACCAGTCGCCGACCCGCTTCTTAGCCTCGAATGGATCATCCTGATCCAAGACGATGATCATTGAGCTCTTCGGCGTCTCACGGAAGCGGTCGATATGCTTCATGAAAGCACCTTCGCCGTATAGGAAGACCTTCTTGCCAGCTTCCATAACCGGCAGCATGATCTCCATGAAATTCTTGAAGTAGAAGTTATCGAATTGCGCTGGGCTGAAGTAGGACTCCGGATGGAACATGGAGCTGCCAAACGGCATTTCCTGCTTCATCGACTCTTCGTCATAAACAACCCTGGCCTTGGTCTGCTCATAGAGGAAGTCACAGGCAGCTTGAACCTTGTCTGGGTAACGACGCAGGTCAGAGAGTGCCATCTGAGGACCGCGCAGTCTGTCGTAGAAGGTCCAGAACTCACCAGTGTAGCCATAATAGAATCCTGGGCTGCCGAAATCGAAGCCATACATAGAGAACATGCCGATTTCTTCTCTGCAGATCTTCGAGATAAGGGCACTGGTTTGATTAGCAATCAACTGCGCCTTGGCAGCATTGCGGACGGCCTCCACCGCTTCTGCGCGCGGCTTCAAGAAAGCCGGATTATTCATACGGCCGAACCTGTCCATCAAGCCAGCACGATCAGTGATGATCTCATCGTAGACCTCTGGTCCCAGGTACCTATCTGCAGCCTGGTTGTGTACGATACCGCCACCATCTGAGGTGTAGACGAACATGTAGTTACCCAGAGCGTGGGCTGGCCTCAGTGAAGTTCTGGTCGGGCCTCCCCCGATATCGATCGGGATCTCACGGTGGGCTTTGGTATAAGCCCTGGCGAAGGTTTCCGGATCATCCTCGACGTCGGTCCACTTGACTCCCGCGTACATCAAGCCCCACCCAGCCTCGATATTCAGGGAGGAGGGAACCTTCTTTGGTTCTCTGTGGTTAATCAAATCCCGCACATTCTGTTCAGTTTGTGCTCTTCTTTCATTGGGGTCCACTATTACACTCCTTTCTTAAGCCTCTGTAGTCGACTGCCGACCTGGCAGTCTCCTGGTGCTATTTGTCTGCTCAACTTTGCCTATCATCTTCTGCCAGCATTTACGCTGATCAGAACTCTGCCGCCCAGGCCTTGCAGACCTGAACACCTTTGTGGGGGCTCAATGCCCACTCATCCGCACCAACCAGCTCGCAGGTGGCAGCGGTGACAGGGTTGCCACCGATGATAATCTTGACCTGGTCCCGCATGCCGGCTGCCTCAAAGGCCAGTACCGTTTCACGCATGGAACCGATAGCCAGGCTCAAAACCCCGGAGAGGCCGATGATCTTCACACCCTGCTCCTTGGCAGTCTGGACGATAGTCTCCGGTGCAACATCGATTCCCAGGTCCAAAACCTCGAAGCCAACGGCTTCCATCAGGGCTTTGACGATGTTCTTGCCGATGTCGTGCATGTCGTCCTTGACGGTGCAGAGAATCATCTTTCCCAGGCTCTTGTCGCCACCGCTAGCCAGCAGCGGTTTAACAATCTCCGTCGCCTGCGTCATGACTTCGCCGCAGAAGATCAGGTCGGGGATGAAATATACCCCTTCCTCGAAGAGCCGACCAACCGCCTCCAGGCCCTTGGTGCAGGCCTCCAGCGCCAGTGTAGCGTCTCCTTCGCCTCCAGCAACGGCGTTCATCATCTCGAGCACAGTTGGCTCGTCGAGACTGACCATCGCTTGTTCCAACTTCTCATAATCCATCTCTACTCTTCTCCTTTCCTCGTTAATGTAGAAAACATCAACCACTTTAACACTGATATTGCGATATTAAGCTGCCATCATGCAAACCCTATCACTTTGCACTAAAACCTGTGGATAAGTGCTCAGCTATGCAGCCAGTCTGATTACGACTATTTAGCGCAGGTAGATGCTAACGCAGGTAGTAGCCTTTGCCATATGTAGTCAGCACGTCGACGATGACAGCGTCTAAGGCCTTACCCTTGTCGCTTGGGTCCATCACCCAGCCGCTCCAGACTAGCGCTCCACCGGGAGCCAGGTCGTCGATGTAATCGATAACCTTCTGGCGCAGCTCATCTTCTGTCAAAGAGACCAAGAAGCGCGGCATGAACTCTAAGATGACCTTGTTGCCAGTGCGATCCTTGAAGGCTCTGAGGTCGTTACGATGGGTAGCGGCGTTCCAGACATCCACACC